>JBAQGR010000062.1:0-12247 GCA_049287895.1 Desulfatitalea sp. | reverse complement strand
GGATTGAAACTCCCACATGACTCCGGATGTCATATGGTCACTGGTTTTGCGGCCACAGCTGAATTCCCTGGAAGGGATTGAAACGGGCTGCTTCCGAAAGATTACAACAATGGCAAGCGGCGCGGCCACAGCTGAATTCCCTGGAAGGGATTGAAACGGCTTGAGCTGCCGTAAACTGCCCGCCAGTTGTAAACGCGGCCACAGCTGAATTCCCTGGAAGGGATTGAAACAAAGTAAATCACTTTAAAGCGAGTCAACAATCCAAGGGCAAACAACTGGTGTATGGAGGAACCCCATGGTTCAATTCAATAAAGACAAAGCGAGAGAGCGGCTTCGGGCGTTAGACTATCACCCGGTGGTTATCGAGCTGGACTTGACCGCCATTGCTAACATCCATCCCGAACTTCAAGCGGTTTTTGACGCCTGGTTGTTGGGCGACGAACAGATGGATTTTGAGTTTAGGGGCATCACTCTTCCTAAGATCAAAGCGAAGAAAGGGTGCGATCAGTTAAACGCCATTTTTACCATGAGCATGTTCATTAAAGACCCGGATATGATCGAGCTTTTTGAGAGTGTTTCGCCGGAGTTTTTCCGCCGCCGTTGCGGGGGCCACCAGGTGGGGGCGGAATGAGTTCAAAAGACTACCAAGGCATTCTTCACCCGGCGGTTTGGCAGTAGATATCCCTCGACCAACGGTTAGGCGTTTTGCAGGATATTGGCGAATGCGGCGGGGCGGACCACTCGAAAAGCAAAACCCTCATAAGGGCCGAAAGGAATCATGGGGAAGATCGCGTCAGAATACCAAACAATGGATACATGCCAGAAACAGGCAAAGCGGGCTTTTTGGTCATTGGGCCAGTCATAAGCGCTGGAATAGCCTTTCGGATAGCAAAGATCAGGTAATGAGAATCCACTTTTACCTTAATTCGCGGCGCCAGGTGTGATATAGGCTGCCTGCCTGGATTTGACCGAAACTGGGCGCGGAACTATCCATCGACCCGAGGTGTCGCCGACACGCATCATGTGGACCTATCTTCGAAACCATCGCGACCAGGTGTTACTGGCATTGCTCAGCGGGGCGTTGCTCTGCCTGGCCTTTCCCAAAATCGATCAGGGGTGGCTGGCCTGGTTTGCCCTGGTGCCGCTCCTGGCGGCATTGCGCCAGGCCGATGTCCGCACCGGTTGGGTGCTCGGTGTGGTGGCCGGATTGGCCCACTTCCTCGGCTTGATGTATTGGACCGCCTATACCATGAATGTTTACGGCGGTGTGCCGTTGGTGCAGGCGCTGTGCGTGTTGTTGTTGCTGGCCGCCATCCTGGCCATGTTTCTGGCCGTGTTTACCACGGCTGTTTGCCTGCTGTGCCGCACGCCACTGGAACTGCTGCTGCTGGGACCCGGCCTGTGGGTGCTCACGGAGTGGCTGCGCATCTGGATCTTCACCGGTTTTCCGTGGGAGTTGCTGGGCTATAGCCAGCAAGCCAACATGTGGCTGCTCCAGTCGGCCGATCTGTTCGGCGTGCTTGGCCTTTCCGGCCTGATTCTTTTCGGCAATGCCGTCGTGTGCCTGGCGATTCTGCACTGGAGGGGCAGGACATGGCAAAGCCATGCGGTCGGCCGCGGCCTGGTCCTTCGCGCGGGGGCGCTGCTGGCCGGCCTGCTGCTGTTTGCGGCGGCCTACGGCCTCTATCGGCTCCACGCTACGGATGCCCAAGTCGCCCAAGCGCCTAAGGCGCGCATAGCCGTGATCCAAGGCAATATCGACCAGGCCCACAAATGGGACCCGAGCTTCCAGCGCCAGACCACGGTCAAGTATCGAAACCTCTCGCTCAAGGCGGCCAAAGATGGGGCCGAGCTGATCGTCTGGCCCGAGACCGCCACCCCTTTTTATATGTATTACGATACGGAGCTCACCGACATCGTGCTCGAAGGGGTGAAGGCGGCCCATACCTACTTCATCATCGGCAGCCCCTCGGCGGAGCCGAGCGGGAAGCAGTTTCTCTATTATAACCGGGCCTATCTATTGACGCCCCAGGCCGCGGTGATCGGCAAGTATGACAAGGTTCACCTGGTGCCCTTCGGCGAGTATGTACCACTCAAGCGCTGGCTGCCTTTTTTGGGCAAGATGGTAGCCCAGGTGGGTGATTTTATGGCCGGACACCAGGGCAACACTCTGGTTTGGAAAGAGCACCCTATTGGCATGCTCGTTTGCTACGAAGTGATCTTTCCGGAGTTGGCCCGCGCCATGACCCAAAACGGAGCGCAGCTGCTGGTCAACATCACCAACGACGCCTGGTTCGGACGCACCAGCGCGGCCTATCAGAATTTCTCCATGGCCGTTTTCCGCGCCGTGGAAAACCGCCGGTTTCTGGTGCGCTCGGCCAATACCGGCATCAGCGGCTTCATTGACCCGTGCGGCCGCGTCCTGGCCGCCACCGCCTTGTACGAAGATGCCGCCTTGACGGCCGACGTTGCCTTGCTGAGCAGCCGCACCCTTTACAGCCGCTGGGGCGATGGTCCGCTGGTAGTGCTGTGCGCCTTGCTGGTGGTCCTTTGCGTGGTTCGGCGTCGCGTCTATCCTGCTTGACATGTCCCTCACCAGGTATAGAATAACACCAAAATCTTTAGGAGGTCGTCGCCATGTCCGTTGAAATCAAGCAAGCGTTGAAAACCCTGCGAACCAAATTAAGCCAGCTCGGGGAGTGTCTTTGACATAGCCGGCAAACAGAACCGCCTCAACGAGTTGGAGAGTATCATCTCCAAAAACGGATTCTGGGACAAACCTGAAGCCACCACGCCGCTGCTTAAAGAGCGCACTTTCCTGACCGGTCGTCTGGACACCTACCGCACCCTGGTTTCGGAATTGGAAGACAACGAGTTGCTGGTTACCATGGCCCTGGACGAGGGGGATGAACAGACCCTGGCCGAGGCGGAGAGCCAGACCCAAGACTTGTCCCGGCGCGTGCACGCCTTTTCCCTGGATATGATGTTGGTCGGCGAACAGGACCCCAACAACGCCATCGTCTCGATCAATGCCGGCGCCGGCGGCACCGATGCCCAGGATTGGGCCGAGATGATGTTTCGCATGTATCTGCGCTGGGCCGAGCAACGCGGCTTCAAGACCGAGATCATCGACCTACAGCCCGGCGACGAGGCCGGTATCAAGAGCACGACCTTTACGGTCAAAGGCGAATACGCCTTCGGGTACCTCAAATCGGAAATCGGAGTCCATCGCCTGGTGCGCATCTCGCCGTACAACGCCAGCGGCAAGCGCCAGACCTCGTTTGCTTCGGTCTTTGTCTTTCCGGAAGTGGACAACGATATCGTGATTGAGATCGAGGATAAGGATCTGCGCATCGACACCTTCCGCGCCAGCGGCGCCGGCGGCCAGCATGTTAACAAAACCTCCAGCGCCATTCGCATCACCCACCTGCCCACTAACATCGTGGTGCAGTGCCAGCAGGAGAAATCCCAGCACCGCAACAAAGATATGGCCATGAAGGTGCTGCGGGCACGCCTCTACCAGGCGGAGAAGCAAAAGCAGGACGCCGAGCTGCAGCAGATGCACGACAACAAGGAAGAGATCTCCTGGGGCAGCCAGATCCGCTCCTATGTGCTGCACCCCTATCAACTGGTCAAGGACCACCGCATCAATATGGAGATCGGCAACGTGAACAGCGTCCTGGACGGTCATCTCGATGCGCTGATCGAAGGAGTACTGCTGGCAGGAAAAGCATAACGGTAAAGCGCACCCTATAGAAAACGCGCGGAGCGATGCCCGCGAAGAGAACGAACCAGATGCCAATGCAGAAGACCCACAGTCAGGCTGCCGCAAATCCGCCGGAAAGGCCGGCTCGCCAAAAAACCGGACGCGAACAACCATCGGTGAGCCAAGCGGATCTGGACCGGCTGGAATTTTTCCGCCATGGGGTGGCCCTGATGCCCGACCCCGCGGATCGCTTCCCGGCGATCACCTACGATGTCGAACCCATGGATGGCTATACGGGCCACCGGTTTTGTACCTGCCTGAAGCGGCGGAAGGAGAGTTGCGATCATCTCAAGACGATCTCCCGGATAGCGCACGCTTTCAAAGCGCAAAACCATCCCGACGCGCAGAGCCTCTTCCGGTCCGGATTCTGGTATGCCCTGGCCGCGATCCTGGCGGATGGAAGTCGCGATACCCCTGAAACGGTTCAACTCATGACCTCCGGATCGCAGGAAACGGCCGCTGCGCTCGTCATCACCGACCGCGCCACCGAGCCCTTGCTCGTATACCTCTCCGACGGCTCCGATCGCCTTCGCCTCATCGAACGCTGCACGCACTCCAGCGGCGACGCCAGCGCACCGACCCGTGCCGATGTGTTGCGCCAAATGGCCCTGATGACGATGAGCGAAAACGAAATGGTGTTACGCGACAAGGGGCTCAAGAGCACCCGTCAGGCGTTCGAGGAGAAATTCTGGTATCGCTTCGCCTATCATTGCTTCAAGGAGTTCGGCCACGCTGGATGCGTGCTGTACCCCGCGGTGGATGAGACGAGCGGCGCCTTCATCCTCAACGCCAGGGATGCTTCGGATCGACTCCTTTTCTATCTTCCGGTGCCGCGCAATAAAGTTCAGTCGCTGCTGACGGCCCTGAAAAACATCTTCTCCAATCATCACGGGGTGCGGATTCAACCCCTGCCGCTCGATTCGTTGTTCGATGTCACTTTAAACGAGGGAATGGATTTGGAGATCCTGCCCATGGTGCGGGTGATCCAACAGAACGGCGAGCACCGCTTTTTAAAAAGGGAGGATTTGAAACAGTTCCAGTACGGCCGTCTTTACTACATAAAAGAGCTGGGCGTGCTGGTGGAAGATCAATACCCCGCATCGCCGCCCAAGTTCGTAGACCCGGTGGGCGCGGTCATCCAACGCAGCCAGGTGCCTCTGTTTTTGGCGGAACATGGGGCGGCCTTGAGGCAAGCGATGTTTCGGCTGGATGACCGCGTCCAGCGGATCGCGATTATGAGCACCTATGACCGCATTGAGATCGTTCCCGAATCGATCGAACGGGATTGGTGCTGGCTATCGGTGACTTACGGCGACGGCAACCAGTCGATCTCGCTGGCGGAGATCATCCGCGCCAGGCGCGGCGAGCAACGCTTCGTGGCCACCGACGGCGGATGGGTGGATTGCGCTTCGCCCCAATTCGCGCTTTTGGACGAACTTGCGGGGCCAATGACAATGGATGCGCCGGAGCCGTCGATCCACGCCCTGCCATTTTCCCGGGCCGATCTGTTTCGGCTCAACGCCATGAGCCATCAGCGCTGGACCCTGGGCGGCGAAGGTCCCCAGGCCGAAACGCTTAAGAATCTGTTGGCACTGAAACCCGCGACGCCCCTGCCGCAGCTTAAGGGCATGTCTTCCGCCTTGCGCGACTACCAGCAGTTGGGCGTTCAATGGCTGTGGTTTTTATTCGAGAATGGTTTCGGCGGGTTGTTGTGCGATGACATGGGGCTGGGCAAAACCCATCAGGTCATGGCTTTCTTGGTCGGCCTGCGGGAGATCGCGGTTGTGCCCGAGCCATTCCTGGTGGTCTGCCCCACCTCGGTCATCAGCCATTGGGAGCGCAAAATGACTGAATATGCGCCTGTTCTGAAGACCACGGTTTATCATGGCGGCGCGCGCGATCTTGGGCCGGCGATGGCGGGCGCGGATGTGATCATTACTTCTTACGGTATATTGCGCAGGGATATCGACACGCTGGCGCCGGTGGCGTTCGCGGTGGTCATCTTCGATGAGATCCAGAATATCAAAAACCCCGACACTTTATCCTACAAGGCGGCCCAAAGCCTCGGTGCCCGGATGAAAGTGGGCCTGACCGGAACACCCATTGAAAACAGGCTCGATGAGCTCAAGGCGCTCATGGATATCCCCGTGCCGGGCTATCTGGGATCGAAGCAATCGTTTGCCGAGCGTTACCAGATCCCCATCGAACTGAACAATGATGACGCACGGCGCAAGCAGTTGATCCGTCTGATCTCTCCATTTACTCTGCGGCGCCTCAAGAAAAGCGTACTGCGCGAACTGCCGGCCAAAATAGAAGATATTCGCGGTTGCCGCCTCAGTGACGATCAGGTCCGGCTTTACCGGGATGCGCTCGATCGACGGGGCGGTGCATTGCGCCAGGCGCTCGAACAAGATCAGACGGCGGTGCCCTACATGCACATCTTCGCCTTGCTCAATCTGCTCAAGCAGATTTGCAACCATCCGGCGCTGGTGGAAAAGAAAGCGGCGCAGTACACGCAATATACTTCCGGCAAATGGGACTTGTTCACCGAGCTTTTGGCCGAGAGCCTGGACAGCGGCCAGAAAGTCGTGGTCTACAGCCAGTATGTGGGGATGATCGATATCATCACGCACTACCTGGCCGATCAAAAGGTGGATTTCGTTTCGTTGACCGGGAAAAGCCGCGATCGCGGAGAGATCATCGCCCGGTTCGATCAAGATCCGCGCTGCCGGGTTTTCGTGGGCAGCCTCAAGGCCGGCGGCGTGGGCATCGACCTGGTGGCCGCCTCGGTGGTGATTCACTACGACCGCTGGTGGAATGCCGCCCGCGAGGATCAGGCCACGGACAGGGTCCACCGCATCGGACAGCGGCGGGGCGTGCAGGTGTTCAAACTGGTGACCGAGGGGACCCTGGAAGAGAAGATCGCCGCCATCATCGCCAAAAAGCGCAATCTGCTGGAGAACATTGTGCCGGAAGACGATCCGGAGCTGGTCAAGATCTTTTCAAGGCAGGAGTTGATGGAGATGATCGCAATGCCTTGGTAATAAGGGCAACTCCACCATTCGTGCATCCAGAGATCATTTGCAGATAACGTGGGTTTTTGCAATCTGAGCCCATTCTCATTTGGTCTGAGTCCGATGCGAGGCTTATTTGCAAATATTGATGCCGCAATAGTATTTGAGTTGCGGAATCGGTGAAAAAGGGTGTCGAAAGTAAGCTTTGACAATTACGGGCGGTATGCCCCGCAAACCCTTGTGCGAGTATGGTTATGAGCTTGTTCAAAGGATATAAGGAGAAAGACCACTAAGATGTGATCTCCGCCTTCTCCTTTGAAGGAATGGAAAATTTCCGATTCAAGTACTCAACATCATAATCTTTGAAAATTTCTGAATTTTTCCATGATTTTCTATATGTTTTATCCAACAAAACCGATACAGCAGTAGATGTAAGGCTTTTTGTGTCCAAAAGTGTAAATAGAAGCCTGCGCAGTCTCTGAGGGGTACTGTAATAATTACTTCTTAAGTAATGAAAGCCCTCATAAACAGCATCAATCGTCAGGTTTTGAGGTTCGAATAGCATTCGAGTAAATTTGTAATCCCGCCAAGCGTTTGGAAAGTCAGTATCTATGATTCGAGAAGCATCGCTGAGCTGCTTAAAAAAAGCAGTTCCAGGCAAAGGGGTTGGTTTTGATAGCTGCAAAACATCAATTCGAGCCTTTCTTATGAAAGAAAGTGTTTGATGGAAACTCTCAATTTTATCGGAGTCGCCACCCAAAATAAAGCATCCTAAAACCGCAATCCCGGCTTTTCTTATGTTTTTTATCATCGGCAAATATAAACCCTGGTCAACATAAGAAGTGTTCAGTTTTTTATTATACTGCTTCAGGCTTTCTCTATTCACTGATTCAATACCTATAAGCGCAATCCTGATGCCGGCACGATATGCCAGCCGTAGCAGCTTTTTATCCTCTCCTAATTTCATGGATGCTTGGACAAAGAAGTATTTCTTAAGCTTAAGGTCAATAATTTTGCTAAAAAATTCAGTTAACCACTCCTTGTCGTCGTACCCAAGGATATTGTCGTCTAAAACCCAACAGAATTTGGATTTAAGAGTGGATAGCTCCCCTATAACACTATCTACAGGCCGGCGCCGAAACTTTTGGCCATTAAAGCGAGTGACTGAGCAAAAAACGCAATTCATCGGGCAACCCTTTGATGTAAGAATTGAGTCCCACAAGTAATCTCCCTTAAAAAGGGATCGATCAGGGAGCGGCAACTTATCTAAACTGATCGGTTCACCCGCGTAGGTCCGTCGAAGCGAACCCCGTTCGAAATCCAGCAAAACCTCTTTCCACACAGCTTCGGCCTCGCCGATGACAACAGCGTCGCAATATTGGAGCGCCTCGTCCGGGATCATGGACACGTGAATCCCACCCATGACAACAGGAATGTTTTTTTTACGGTAATTCGCTGAAATTTCGTATGCTCGCCGAATTTGAGGCGTAAAAGAAGTAATGCCCACAATATCGGCATCCGGAAAATCCAATGTCTCCACATTTTCATCAACAATCCGCACTGAATAGGTTTCAGGCGTCAAAGCCGCAACATAGGCCAGCGACAGGGGAGCGATGGACGAAGATTTAAACGCTCCAAGTCCTGATGATTTTTTGTGGGCCTCAGATGGATTAATTAATAGTAATATAAACATAATAGAACGTCCTATTTTCTTGGTAAATGAACGGTAATTGATGTCCCTAAGCGAATGTGATTAAGTTCAAGGCCATGCTCGTTGGTCGTAAGGGGGCTTAACACTGTTATATAACCGTTATGAAGAGCTACAATTTCTTTCGATATCGTCAGGCCCAGACCAAAGCCGCCAACTGCGCCCGACCCCTGATAAAATTTGATAAATATTTTATCCATATCTTTTTTTATAATACCGATCCCATTATCGACAACAGATATACGGTGTTCCGTAGTATCGCTGCTGAGTAAAACGACAATCTCCCCGGATTTTGGCGTAAACTTACAAGCATTATTTACAAGATTTACAAGCACTATCGATAACCTTTTTAAATCCCCGAATATTTCGGGGCGGTCCGTCGAGAACCCCACAAACCGAACCTGATGGGAAAAAGCTTTGGCGGTGTCATGTATTTCGCTTTTTAGAGCCTCATAAATATCTTTTGGAGAGAACGTGTGTAAATCCAGATTATAAGCCTTGTTTTCGATACGCTGGAGACTGAGAAGGTTGTCTACATACTCCTTCATCTTGGATGCGACCGATTTCAGAGTAAGGATGTTTTCCCCTACATTTCCTGTTTGTTCAAGCTCACTCAACCCCATCATCATAACCTGGATAGGCGTTTTTAGTTCGTGAGAAACGGTGGTTATAAAATTAGACTTCTGGCGGTCGCTTTCCGCTATGTTATGAAAAGCTTGCTGCTTATTAATACCCTGGGCGACATGGGATGCAACACCCACTAGAAAATCGAGTTTCTTTTTAGCAATAGGAAGCAAACTTGCATCGGGCGATACGATAAAGAAACCAAGGGAAGCCACGTCCGTGATAATAGGAACGAACACCATAGGGAAATCAGTATCTGCGAAGCCTTTTGACAGACCTATAGGCAGTTTATTTTCAAATTCCTGGTAATCCGCAATGACTTTAGGGGTCGAGAGAAGGGGTTTAAGTTTTTCAAAAGCCTCTACAGGAAGCTTGAACCAACTTAGCGGCTGAGAGTAACCATCGTTAAAATTCTGAGTAATAAACTCGTTGTCAAAATCAGATATAAAAAATGAAATTTTATTATATTTTAAATCACTAAGCGTATTGCTGATGGCCGGTAAAAAATTTTCTGCGGAGTTGGATCGAAGCACTAACCGGGCTATGCGGTTCAAAATATTTACATGTTCATAATCTTCAATATAGCTTTGGATTATGGTTTCAGCGCTCTGTTCGTAATTTTCATACAAGCGGGTTAGTTCCAAAAATCGAAGCCTAAGCTTTACCGCCACTAAAGACAGGTAAACAAAAGCGAAAAGTACAGCAGTATATAAAGCTGCGGTAGCGCTGACGGCTAATAATACAGCCAAGACGCAAGGCGGTGCCAAAAACAAAAATCGTAGCGTGAACTTTTCCACAAGTTCGGACTTAGCGGCATCCCAAGTTACTATATACGTAATAGTATCGCCCTGAGTGCTGAATTCAACCTTCGCCATTTTATCCGAATACATTAGCGGAGCGGCCTCTATAATGCCCAGCCTATTATAGGCCTGATGGGGAGACTCCTTAGCCCTAAATGTTACCTTGATCTCATATTTGTTTGAGGCCAGCTCCCGTGAGGAAAAGGAGCACGACCTAGTGATGGCGCTCGCATACCAGCCGATATTTTTGTAAGCGTTGCCGATACCTAAAAGTTTCAAGGTGAATTTTTTCCAAAGGCCTAGACCCTTATCGCTATATATATACCGGCCGGCCTCTCGGGCTATCTCGTAAGGGTTATTAAAGTATTTAAAACAGCGTTCAAAGAATTTATCGATCTGCTCCTGGGAGAACCATTCAAAGGGATCATCAACAGCGGTTTGGTCAATTTTAGCGAAGCTTAAAAGGTCGGGGATATCGACATGAGGGTATTTGTCTCGAAATAGCTTAATGTAGTATGATAAAATACGGCTGTTATAGAGCTTTTCCGCGTCTATAGTGTCTGCGTTTTCAAACACTCCAAAACCTCTCTGATAATATCTTCTGTGAACATCGGTTTGGTAAGGTACTTTGTTGCGCCGGCCTCCATGGCCTCGCGGATTTGGTAAAGCTTATCCAAAGCACTCAACACAATAATTGGGGTTCTTGAGCACACCGAGTCTTCTTCTCTCAATATTTTAAGAACTTCGATGCCGTTCAATTTTGGCATCAGAATATCTAATATTATGGCGTCCGGCTTATGCTTAAGACATAATTTAAGCGCCTCATCACCATTGTAGGCTACAATAGAATTGAATCCCAACCGATTAAGAGCTTTTTTCAGGAAGACGGCGATAGGCTTTTCGTCCTCAGCGATTAAAATGGTTTTACCGGTGTACACGATTCCCCCGGAAATAAATAAAGATAATAAATTGAAAAAAACATTGAAATTTTAGACACAAAATATAACTATTATCAGAGGTGATCAAGTTAATCTATTAAAATAAGTTGTTTAAGGAATGTATGAAGCGGAAAACAGGCAATAAAAGCAACACGACAGACGACTTTCAGGAAATGCGGGATAAATTTCTCGAACTTATTGCGGAGCAGTCACAGCCGTGGTGGTCGGAAAAAATCGGCGTTTCACAAGCAATTATTAGCAGCTCGTGGTCTATAGGGAAAATGCCAAGGGTCGAAACCCTTCTAAAGATTTTGAAAATAAAAGGGGTGTCTCCGTCCTGGATGTTTTTCAATATAGGTCCGAAATACCTTAAGGACTTTGATAATCAGGATTTATCCGTCAAAAGGAACCGCGAGGTTCATATCAAGATACAATCGGCCGAAAACGAGCTGATCGAGTTGAGGGAGAAGGTGAAAAATCTTGAATTACTATTACAGCAACAGCAGTTGTGCATGCTTGTGCCATTATTGAAGGCGAGGGATACCTTCGATGAAGAGCCCACGGTGGTGCCCATCCTTACCATGATGCGCATGCTAAACGACGTTTTATTTAAAGCTTTCGAATTAACGGTAAACAAGGATAACGCAAAAAACTTAATGGATTGGATTCAAGACAACTTCGCTTCAAATCAATTCACGACCATCGCCGCCCTAAAAGCCATCGAAAAAATAATATCCTAGCGGCACAAATTTATTCTTGACTTAGCCACCTGAAAGCTATTATTAGGCGCAACATAATAATATTTATGTTACGCATACTCATAAATAATATTTTTTACTTGTTAACTAAAATATTTTTTGTGCGGCCCAAAATTTCCGACTGCAACGCGTCGGCATGGCGCCACCCAAGCCTCCTACTGTTCTCATCTACCTTTGGGCCGCACAATTTTGAAATCAGAAAAAAGTAATATTTTAAGATCCTGATAGGGTCTTCTGCCATCGGCGGACGTTCGTCAAGCTGCCGCCGGTTTAAAAAGAACAATACCGAAAACTATAAATCAAATCTTGCGGAGACGCACCATGCCGAAATCCGTCGTAGCGGACGAGCAGCGGCCCAAGAAACCGCATCAAGTGAACATCACCGCCAACTTGGCCGCCGGGAATATCCGGCAATTCTATATTAGCGCCTATTCACGGGGGGCTTATGAAAATCAATGCTAATGCTACTGTCAGAGAAATTAAACGAATCTACTTTGAAGCAGACGTTCAGATGAAGTTTGTTTCAAGTGGACCGAAATGAGCCGGACCCCGATTACCGGTTGCACCAAGATCAGCGATAATGGCCGCCATCGCGGAAAATAGCAATGCTACCAGGCCAAACAAAATAACAGGAACACA
>JBAQGR010000061.1:0-4682 GCA_049287895.1 Desulfatitalea sp. | reverse complement strand
GCCAGCGACAGGCGCTCGACCCATTGCCGCGCCGTGCGGCGCTGGGCCTCGTCGCAGTTGCGGTAGAGCCCCACCGAATCGAAAAACCCCGAACAGATCACGTCAAATGCGGTCACACGGCGTTGATAACGCGCTTGCAGCGTGTCGCCCACCTGGCCGATATACTGCTTGATCTCCCAGAGCGACTCGCCGGAGCCCCTAGGGCGTCCGAAAAGCGTGATCTCGTTGGCATAGGCCTGTAGCTGGTCACCGGTGATCAATGCCAGCAACGTGCTCTTGCCCGCGCCGTTGGGTCCGATCAGGGCCCAGTTCTCGCCCGGCCGCCCGGTCCAGTTGACTTGGTCTAGTACTATCTGGTCACCGAAGCTCACGGTCACATCGCGCATCTCGATGAGCGGTGTTTCCGCGACGGCGCCGGCAGGTATGGGTGCGCCCGTCGCGGCCCGGCCCTCGATGGGCGGCCCGGCGTCGGTCCGGGCGATCCTTTGGAAGAACGCTTGCTTCTCCCCCTGCCACGTCACGCGGCCCTCTTCCAGTTGCAGCACATGGGTGAAGAGATCGGAGATTTCGGCCAGCCGGTGAGTGATGAGCACCATCTGGCGACCGGCCAGGGAAAGTTGGCGCAGGATCTGGCCCAGTTGGGTCTGGGAGGCGGCATCCAGGCCGTTGAACGGTTCGTCCAGAATCAGCAGGCAGGGGTCGTGCAGTAAAGCCCGGGCAAGAAGTACTTTGCGCATCTCACCCGACGAGAGCGCCTCCATTGGCTTGTCCAACAAAGCGGTAAGATCGAAGGCAGCGAAGATGCGGTCTCGATGCGATTGAGCGGCCGGAGCGGTCCCGGCATCAGGACTCAGCAGGTCGCCGGCCGTGGTGCGCTCCAGGAGGCGGCCGCTGAAATGGCGCATCTCGGCCAGCCATCGTTCCTGTTCATATAGCTGATGGGACTGCTCCGCGGAGACCAGGGCCATGGAGCCGCGGCCGGCGCACACGGCCGGATCTTCCAGATAATGCCGCAAGACCTCGCCCTGCACCACCGGCATGTGGCCCATCAAGGTCCGGGCCAGGGTGGTCTTGCCCGCGCCGTTGGCGCCCCAGACCACCCACTGTTCTCCCCGGCAGATCTGCCAACGTGTGCCCTGCAGTAACCAGCGGTCGCGCAAACGGACCGTCACGTTGTTCAATGTGATGAATGGTGCGTTGGCCATGGCCGCCGCTCTCAATGCCAAAAGCGCGATCTACACTCTTTCAGCCACCAGGTCCCCAACTTGGCTGGTGCTGTAGCCCATTTTCCCGGCCGACAGGCTTTTGATCTTGGTGGCGGTGATCTCTTTGACGGCGTTTTCGATGGCCTGCGCCGCCTTCACTTCGCCGAGGGTTTCGAGCATCATGGCGCCGGCGCAGACGGCCGCCAGGGGATTGATGACGTTCTGGCCGGTGTACTTGGGGGCCGATCCGCCGATGGGCTCGAACATGCTCACGCTCTCGGGATTGATGTTGCCCCCGGCCGCAATGCCCATGCCGCCCTGAGTTTCGGCGCCCAGGTCGGTGATGATGTCGCCGAACATGTTGGAGGTGACCAATACGTCGAACCACTCGGGGCTCTTGACCATGTACATGCAGGTGGCGTCCACATGGTAGTATTCGCGTTTGATGTCGGGGTAATCCTTCTGGCCGACCTCGTGAAAGACGCGCTCCCACAGATCGAAGACGTAGGTGAGCACGTTGGTCTTGCCCACCAGGGCCAGGGTGTTGACATCCGCCTTGCCCTGGGCCTTCTTGCCGTACTTGCGGGCATACGCGAAGGCGTAGCGCAGGCAGCGTTCGACCTGGTAGCGGTTATAGACTTCGCTCTGCACGGCCACCTCGTGGGGCGTACCCTTCATGGAAACGCCGCCGGTGCCGGTATAGATACCGCCGGTGTTTTCGCGCACAACGCAGTAATTGATCTGTTCCGGGCCTTTGTTCTTCAGAGGCGTTTCCACGCCCGGAAAGAGGCGTACCGGCCTCAAATTGATATATTGATCCAGCTCGAAGCGCAACCGCAGCAGAATGCCTTTTTCCAGAATGCCCGGCTTGACCCCCGGGTGGCCGATAGCCCCCAGGTAGATGGCATCGAAGCGCCGCAAGTCGTCGGCCGCACTGTCCGGCAGGATCTCGCCGGTGCGCAAATAGCGCTCGCCGCCGAAATCGAAATCGGTCATCTCCAGCTTGAATCCGAATTTGGATGCCGCCGCACCCAGGGCCTTGCGGCCTTCGGCCACCACCTCCGGCCCGGTGCCGTCCCCTGGAATTACCGCGATCTTGTATGTCTTACCCATAGCTTTGCCCCCTGTTTCAACCGGCCGCGCCGGGGTTTCATTCGGAATTTCGATAAAGTGGGTTTATATATGCAATTCAAAAGGCAGGGTCAAGGGCCTCCAATTCGGCCAACAGCCTCTTTGCGGAAAACTATTGATTTGATAGCCGCCGGCAGGTGGATTATGATGGCGCTGGTGTGATTGGGTTCACAATGACGCGGCTTTTAGGACAAAGACAACGATGAAAACGATCCATTTTACACTTCACCCCTTTTTAGGGGACGGTTCCGCGGTCGATCACACCATCACCGGATGGGTCGGTCGCGAGCATGATACGCTCACGCTCGACTATCGGCTGCAAGGCCCCTTGAACCGCCTGCGCATCGCACCGAAGGCCCAGATGCCGTTGCGCAGCCCCGACCTGTGGAAAGAGACCTGCTTCGAGTGTTTCTTGAGAACGGCGCCGGAGGTCTACTGGGAGGTGAACCTGTCGCCGGCCGGCCACTGGAATGTCTATCGTTTCGATGCCTATCGCCAGGGAATGCGGGAAGAACAGGCCTTTGCGGCCCTGCCTGTCGAGGTAAGCACGAAGAAAGATGCTTTTAGGTTAACGGCGGCGGTCGATCTGAGTGCCATCGATCCGACCCATGGGCCCTTGAAAGTTGCCCTGGGCGCGGTGATGCGCACCGTGGACGACCAGATCAGCTATTGGGCCTTGGCCCATCCCGGTCTCCAACCCGACTTTCACCACCCGAAGAGTTTTCTTCTGGCGCTGTAACGCGAGGGGTCATGCCCCTTACACCTTGCACCGCTCCCTTGCTTTTTGGATCAACTCCACCAGGCTGGCGACTTTGTTGGGGGCCGGCGGGCAGGCCAGGCGCTCAAAGACTTCTTGGCTCAGGCTTTGTCTGAAGTAGGCGGCCACGTCAAACTGCTCCCACCAGCAGTCGAGCACTTTAAAGCACGGCCGCCGGTCCTCCTCGCAGGAGCGGCAATAGCCGAACCGCACCGCGCTGCCCAGGCGCGGGCAGCGTCTTTCCAAATCATCGAAGGTCATAGCGCAGAAAACTTTCACAGGCAGCGCCTCTCGACTGGCGCCGCCTGCTGATCAACTGCAAATACTATCTGCTTTTCATCTGCTGGGGCTTGGGAAAATCCTTGAACACGGCCATGGACTTGGCCATCTCGTCATCGCTGAGGGCATAATTGGTCAATTGGCCGGACAAGTACTTCTCGTAGCCGGCCAGATCCAGCAGGCCGTGACCGCTGAAGTTGAAAACGATCACTTTTTCTTTGCCCTCTTCCTTGGCCCGCTTGGCCTCTGTCACCACCTGGGCCAGGGCATTGGTGGTTTCGGGGGCCGGGATGATCCCTTCGGTGCGCGCCCAGAGGATGCCGGCCTGGAACGCTTCGGTTTGGGAAACCGCTTTGGCTTCGAACAACCCCTCGTTGACCAGTTGGCTCACGGTGGGCGCCATGCCGTGATAGCGCAATCCGCCCGCATGGATGGGCGCCGGCACAAAGGCGTGGCCCAGGCTGTACATGGGCATCATGGGAGTGTAACGCGCCGTATCGCAATGGTCGTAAACAAAGGGGGCCCGGGTCAGGGTGGGACAGGCCATGGGCTCCACCGGAAAGATCTCGATCTTCTTCCCGTTCATCTTGTCCACCACGAAGGGGAAGGCCAGGCCGGCAAAGTTGCTGCCGCCGCCGGCACAGCCGATGATGATGTCCGGGTATTCGTTGATCATGGCCAGCTGCTTTTTAGCCTCCAGGCCGATGATGGTCTGGTGCAGCATGACGTGATTGAGCACGCTGCCCAGCGAGTAGCGGGTCTTGCCGCTGGTGTCGCCCACGGCCGCTTCGATGGCCTCGCTGATGGCGATGCCCAGACTGCCCGGGGTGTTGGGATCTCTGGCCAAGGCATCGCGGCCGGCCTGGGTCTCGGTGCTCGGGCTGGCGATACATTTTCCGCCCCAGGTTTCCATCATCGCCTTGCGGTACGGTTTCTGATCGAAACTGATGCGCACCATATACACTTTGCAGCTGAGCCCGAACTGGGCGCAGGCAAAGGAGAGGGCGCTGCCCCATTGGCCGGCGCCGGTCTCGGTGGTCAGGTTCTTGATGCCGAACACTTTGTTGTAATACGCCTGGGGAACGGCGGTATTGGGCTTGTGGCTGCCCGGGGGGCTGCAGCCTTCGTATTTGTAATAGATACGCGCCGGTGTCCCCAAGGCCCGTTCCAGACGCACGGCACGGATCAACGGGGCCGGACGCCAGATGGACAACACATCCAGCACCGGCTCGGGGATGTCGATCCAACGCTGGCTGCTCACCTCCTGTTCGATGATGTTCATGGGAAAGACCGGCGCCAAGGCCTCGGGC
>JBAQGR010000060.1:0-6848 GCA_049287895.1 Desulfatitalea sp. | reverse complement strand
CCGCCGCGCCGATCAGAGCGAACAGGTCGATGCCGCCATCGGGCAGAATCACCTTGTGCCCGAACCAGACGGCCAGGTTGAGGATCACGCCCACCACGGCGGCAGTGACGCCGGTGAGCGCGGCCTGCACGCGCTGGTTGCCGGCCATGGCCTCGATGAACGGCGCACCGGCGAAGATGAAGAAGAAGCACGGTAGAAAAGTGACGTAGGTGGTGACCAGCGCGCCGAGGATGGCGGCGGTCAGCGGTGCCAGGTCGCCGGGCAGATGCCAGGCCGCCAGAAAGCCGACGTACTGGGTCACCATGATCAGCGGGCCGGGGGTCGATTCGGCCAGACCCAGGCCGATGAGCATCTGGGGAGTGGTGAGCCAACCGCTGCCCACCGCGACCTCGGTGATGTAGCTCAGTACGGCATAGGCACCCCCAAAGGTGACAAAGGCCGCCTTGGTGAAGAAAAGAGCGCTCTGCGTCAAGGTGTCTTCGAATCCGCGCAAACCCCACACGGTTCCCACCACCAGAGCCCATAGCCCAAAGCAGATCAGAAACACGCGGACGACATGGACCCAAGATGGCGACGCGTTCTTGCGCCTGTCGCCTGTTTCGACTTCGATACGGCATTGGCGGGTCTGCGCATCGAAGGTGCCCTTACAGAAGATTTTCGGCAACCCGCGCTGGAGCAACAGCCCACCCGCGGCCGCCCCTGCCACGATATAGGGAAACGGCACTTTGAAGAAGTAAATGGCCACGAAAGCCAGGACCGCAAAGCCATAGAGCAGTCGGTGTTTGAGTGCCTTCTTGCCGATGCGCAGCACCGCTTCGATCACTACCGCCACCACCACCGGCTGAATGCCGTAGAAGGCGGCGGCCACGGCCGGAATATCGATTTGCGCCACGGCCAGGTAGCTCAAGACCATCATCACGAAGATCGAGGGAATCACGAAAAGCGATCCGGCCGCGATGCCGCCCCAGGTACCGTGCAGCCGCCAGCCGATATAGGTGACCAGTTGCTGGGCCTCGGGTCCGGGCAGCAGCATGCAGAAGTTCAGGGCCCGCAGGAACTGCTCTTCGCCGATCCAGCGCCGCCGCTCTACCACCTCCTGGTGCAGGACAGCGATCTGGCCCGCCGGTCCGCCGAAACTGATAAAGCCCAGCTTGGTCCAGAATTTCAAGGCTTCTTTAAAGGCAACCGCCGTTGACGGTGGTGAATTGGATTGGGTCATCATCCGCCCTCCCGGACACTCGCTTCTCAAATACGCACTTCAATGAGGCTGGCCGGGGAAATTGATCTTCCCGGCCAGCCGAACGAATCCTATGGCAGTTGGGTCGGTGAAACGACCTCACACGATTGCTCGGGGCAGAAGATCTCCAGCCACTCGCTGTGTTCCTCCGCTTTCTCGGATTCCGGAAGGGTAATACGCTCTTCCTCCGCCAGACAGGCATCTTCCGGGCAGAACACCTTCAGCCATTTACTCTTTTTATTATCAGCCATCTTGAGCCTCCTTGTTATTTGCGGGCACCGGCAGGTCGCGGCCGAACACAGCGAAACCCAGTGTGCCGATGATTCCGAAGACGAACGCCGTGATCAGGTTCGTCTCCGGGCTGATTTGCCACAAAAACGCGCCGCCCAGGGCAGCCACGGCGACACATACGTCGCGGATCAGGTAGTAGAGGCCGAACATGCCGGCCTTGCAGTCGTCCGGGGCCAGATCCATAATCAGCGATTTGCGGGTGGGCTCGCCGAACTCCTTGAGCCCTCGCAGGATGAAAGCGACGATCAGCCATTCCAGCGAACGGCTATAGAGCAGCACCAGGGGGAATAGGGTGAAGAAGACAAACGTCATGAGCACGAACGGCTTTTTGCTGCCGCGGTCGGCCAGGTAGGCCACAGGAATATAGACCAGCACGGCGGTGGCCATCTCGAGGGTGGTCAGCAGACCGAACTGTACCGCCGAAACCGGCGCGGCAATTGTTTTCATGCACCAGATGACGACAAAGGCGTAAGGAATCTGCTCGCAAAAACGGATCAGAATGTCGGTCGCCAATAGGCCTTTCATGGCCGGAGTCATCTGTCGTACCATTTGGCGCAGCAGCTTGAGCGGGTTATTTTCGGGCGTCCGGCTGCGGGCGTCCGTCGAAGTGGTCGCCGCCGGCCTGTCGTCCGCGATCATGCGTTGCTGCAGCCAAAGGGCCACCAGCGCCATGGCCAAAGCCGCGCCAAAGGCGAGACGCACCCCATCGCGCTCGCCCCAGAGGGCGATGAAAAGGCCGCCGGCAATGGGCCCCAAGGCCATGGGGATGCGGCGCACCAGCGAATGCATGGTGACCCCCATGGTGCGTTTGCTCGCGGGCAACACCTTGTAGATCAGGCTCATGGTGGCGGGCAGCGAGATGGCCGACCAGGAGATGAAGAGCACCGCGCCGGCCAGCACCGCTTGCCAGGTGGGGATCAGGATCACCAGCGCAAAACCGGCTATGGCCACGAGATTGAAGACCAGCAGAGAGCGCTTGGTGCCGATGCGGTCGGCGAGATAGCCACCGGGAAAGCTGTAGAGGGCCGAGAGCAGGTTGTCCATAGCCTGGAGCAGGCCGACTGCCAGCGCACCGCCCCCCAGAGCCATGATGTAGATGGGCAGGAAGCGTTCGGCCATGTGCTCGCCCATGCCCACCAGCACCACCATGGCCAGCACGCCGACGGTGCTGCGTTGCAGGCCGAGAAAACCCGAGATCCGGGCGACTTGGGTGGTTATGTTCGCATCGATGGCCATGGTTTTACTCCACGATTACTTCTTGGCAACATCCAACCGGCACCAGGCATAAAGGGCATCATAGACCTCAAACTGCCGTTCGATGTTTTCCAAGTCGTCCGGATAGCGCAGGCCGTAACCTACGGCAATGGCCTCGAAACCGGCCGCCAGGGGATCGGCCGCCAACCGGTCGGTGTCGGCAGCATTGATGACCTTGGCCATGCGCAGTAAGGCCTTGTCGGCCAATTCATACTCTTTGATGATCACGTCGAAGGTGCACATCGATTCCCGATGGTGCAAGGCGGCTCCAGGTGTATCAAAAGGAATGGCGCCCTCTTTTTCGGCGATCTCTATTACCATTTTTTTGGGCACAAAGAGAAACTCGGCCTCGGAATCGATAAAGCGCCGGATCAGCCAGGGACAGGCCACTCGGTCAACGTGCACATGGGAACGGGTGATCCATTTCATGACGTTCTCCTTTCGTTATGGGATGGGCATTTCGCGAGGCCAGTGCCCCGAAGTGTGCACATTCCATATCCAAAACAGAATAGATCCGTTGTCCGATCTGTCAAAGGGGCTTCTTCATTACCCAGGGAGAGTTTTGACCCGCTCTTGGCGGTCGGCGAAGCCGCAGGTTCGATTCAATCTTTGAGCGACCCACGTGATGGCCTTGACGACGGCCTTGACAAGGCTTGCAAACAATGATTTTTACAATGGATATATTATCGATGGGAAGAGAACAATGCAAATGATCATTCCCCCAAAGACGGCAAAGGAGCGACCATGGCCCGTTTGATCCTTACATTCAACAACAAGGTTCTTAGCACGCATCTGCTCTCCCCGGGCCAGCAGATCACCATCGGCCGTCACCCCAACAACCCCATCGTCATCGACAACCCGGCCGTATCGGCCCACCACGCCTCCATCCGCCTGGACGGCCAGAAACTGATCCTGACCGATCTGGGCAGCCGCAACGGCACCCTCGTCAACAACGAAACCGTGACCGAATGCCTTTTGGCGCACCAGGACTGGGTCACCGTCGGCAAACATATTCTGATCGTCGATCTGCACGAATCCCTTTCGCTGGAAGCCACGGCCCACGAATTGATGGCCCATTCGCCGGCGATGATGGAGGCCGACCAGACGATGATGATCGAGCGCGAGGATGTCCAAGCCAAATGGCTGGGGTTCGATTATCTGTCGTTTTTATCCGGCGGACGCGAAGATTTTGAATTGGGCGACCGTGCGGTGGCCATCGGCAAGAACCGGGACGCGGACATCAAGATCAAAGGGGTCTGGGCCTTGATGGCAGGCGAGCCGAGCGCCACCATCACCAAAAAGCACGATAGTTACTTCCTGGAGTATGCGGGCGGCATGATCAAACCCAAGATCAACGGCGCTACGGTAACGGCGCCGACCAAGCTGAACCATGAAGATATCATAAAGGTAGGGCCCGTCGAACTGCAAATCCGCATCGTGCGACGGCCTTCAAAATAGCTGCCGTAGCTGCCGCGGGCATTGTGCACGGCCGCAGAAGTATCCTGCGGCCTCGACGGCTCAAGTGGAGAGATCCGTGCTGACGATACAAATATTCATGCTACGAGCCGTTTTGGGAGTCGTGTTCGGCATCCTGCTGATGCGCTTTTTCTATCCCAACGCACCGATAGCGTTCATCGCACTGCTATGCGCCATTCTGGTGGGCCTGTCCTATCTTACCGAATACCTGCGCCGCCGCAAGAAGTAAAGAGGAGCACCACTGACGTGAAGCAAATTATCCTGGGTACCGCGGGCCACATCGACCACGGCAAGACCAGCCTCGTCAAAGCGTTGACCGGGATCAACACCGACCGGCTCAAGGAAGAGCAGCTGCGCGGCATCACCATCGAACTCGGTTTTGCCTATCTGGAACTGCCCAGCGGGCAGCGCCTGGGCATCGTCGATGTGCCCGGACATGAAAAGTTCGTCAAGCACATGGTGGCCGGCGCCACCGGTATCGATGTGGTAGCCCTGGTGATCGCGGCCGACGAAGGCATCATGCCCCAAACCCGCGAGCATATGGAAATCTGCACGCTGCTGGGCGTACGTTATGGCATGGTGGTGCTCACCAAAATCGACCTGGTGGACCCGGAGTGGCTGGCCATGGTGCAAGAGGAGGTGGCCCAGTTCACCCGCGGTACTTTCCTCGAACAAGCGCCGGTGCTGCCGGTCTCGTCGGCCACGGGCCAGGGGTTGCCTGAATTCACCCGCACACTGGAACGGATCAGCGCGGATATTCCGGCCCGGACCTCGGCCGGGCTCCTGCGCCTGCCCGTGGACCGGGTCTTTTCCATGAAGGGTTTCGGCACGGTCATCACCGGGACCCTGATCTCGGGCACAGTGACCGTGGGCGAGCGGGTCATGCTCTACCCTTCCGGCCTCACCGCCAAGGTCCGCGGTCTGCAGGTCCACAACCAGAGCGTGGAGACGGCCGAGGCCGGCATGCGCACGGCCATCAACTTTCAGGGCTTGGAGAAAGCGGAGGTCAACCGGGGGGATGTGATCGCGACGCCCGAGGCGCTGGTGCCCAGCTATATGATCGATGTGACCTTGCACTATCTGCCCAGCAACCCCAAGGCGCTGAAAAACCGCACCCGGGTCCGCTTCCATGCTGGAACCAACGAAATATTGGGGATCGTCGCTCTGCTGAATCGCGACGAATTGACGCCAGGCGAAAGCGCCATCGTTCAAATCCGCCTGGAGACCCCGGTGACCCTGGTTAGGGATGACCATTACGTGGTACGCAGTTACTCGCCGGTGCGCACGGTGGGCGGCGGGCAAGTGCTCAACCCCATCGCGCCGAAGCATAAAGGCAGCAAACCGGAAGCGATCCAACGGCTGGCCGCTCTGGTCGATGGCGCACCCGAAGCGGTGTTGGCCTATCATGTCGAAGCGGCCGGGTTCGCCGGCTGTTCGTTCAGCGACTTGATGATCATGGCCAATTTGCCGGAAAAGCAGCTGGATCGTCTTCTGCAGACCATGATGAGTCAGAAAGCGGCCGTCCAGATCGACCGGGACAAACGGCGCTATGTCCATGCCACCACTTTCACCGCGCTGCAACACCTGATGGCGGACCAACTATCGGCGTACCACGGTAAAAACGCTTTGAAACAGGGCATGCCCAAAGAGGAGTTGAAGTCCCGGTTGCCCGATAGCGTGGACATCAAACTGTTTACCCTGACGTTGCAGCAGATGGTCAAAAACGCCGAGATCGCCGTGGAGGAGGATATCGTCCGCCTCGCCGGGCATCGTGTGGCCCTAAGGGTGGACCAGAGCGCCCTGCGCGCCAATATCCTTTCGGCCTACGAGAAGGGCGGTTTGACGCCACCTGCCTTCAAAGAGCTGTGCGACACGCTGGGTACCCCCCTGGAACCCGCCCGGCAGGTGCTGGCCCTGCTGGTGGCCGAAGGGTTGATCGTCAAAATCAGGGATGAGTTTTACTGCCACCAGCAGCCGCTGGCACGATTAAAGAAGCAATTGGTGGATTTTCTCACGGCCCATGAAGAGATCTCCACGCCGCAATTCAAGGATATGACTGGAGCTTCACGCAAATTTGTGATACCACTCATCGAATATTTCGACACGACCCAGCTGACCATCCGGATAGGCGACCTGCGCAAGTTGCGCAAACAGCCGGGCGCGTGAATGACCCAGGTGGACGCAAACAGGCCCAAAAGAAAAACCCACGAGATCGGCCGAAATCCATAGCCCCGCGCTGATCCACTATCGGGAGACCAAACCATGTCCGAACGACCCAATGACAGTAAAAACACCCCTGAAAGAAAAGGTTTCTCGGCTTTTTTTCTCAAACGGGTGGTTTTAGCCGTCCTGATCATCGCCGCTGCGCTGTGGGCGCTCTCTCTGGGAATTGAGCAGCTCGGCAAATGGCAAGCGTGGAAGGGGCAAGGCACCGAGGAAAAGCCGGCCGCCCTGGCGGTAAAGCCGGCAGAGCCGCCACCGGATCTCGCCGTCGCGCCACCGACCGCGCCCGCGATGGTCCCGGAGAACACCGGCACCACGGCCGAACATGCCGCTGCCGGCCAGGAGCCCGCCCCGGCCAGGTTCGAGC
>JBAQGR010000059.1:0-3317 GCA_049287895.1 Desulfatitalea sp. | reverse complement strand
AAGAGGCCTGCGAGTTGCTGGCGGCCGGTTGCGGGGAACCGCTGAGTCCCGCGGCCGAAGCCCTTTGCAACCGGAAGCAATCCAAAACCATGGCCGCGCCCGGCCTCGCGCCCGAGGCCTGGGCGCGGTTGAAAGATATGTACCGGCAACAGGGCATCCTGTTGACCGATGGTTCGCTGCGCAACCACCTGGCGGGCATCGACATCGGTGTGACGCTGGCCGATTACGGCATTGCCGAAACCGGGACCCTGGTGATCGATTCCAGCAGCGAGGCCGTGCGTTTGGCCACCATGATCAGCGAAATTCATGTGGCCATCCTGCCCATTTCCCGGATTCGGAACAACGCGTATGAACTGGAGCGGGAGTTAACGGCATATATGCATACGCCCTCCAATTACCTGGCCTTTATCACCGGCGCCAGCCGCACCGCCGACATCGAACGCGTGCTGGCCATCGGGGTGCATGGGCCTTTGGCGCTCCATATTCTGCTCTGGGAGGATTGCTGATGCAGGAAGCTAAAACGCTCAAAGGGTATCGCAAGGAAGTGGATAAGGCCCTGGCCAACGATTTCCTGCGTCAGGCCATGGACAATTTCGCCGTGGCCTACCGCACCTCGCGCGCCAACGCCTTCGCGGGCATGGATGTGGATAGCCTGGTGGCCGCCGTGGCCGAAGCCAAAGACAAAGCCCTCGACGGCCTGGATGGGCTGTATGCCCAATTCAAAACCAGGGCCGAAGCCATAGGCATCCGGGTGCACCTGGCGGCCACGGCCGATGAGGCCAACCGCATCATCGCCGGCATCGCCCGGGAAAACAACGTGGCGACCGTCATCAAATCCAAGTCCATGACCGCCGAAGAGACCCTCTTGAACCATCACCTGGAGAAAGAGGGGCTGGAGGTCACCGAGACCGACCTGGGCGAATGGATCATTCAACTGCGCCACGAAGGTCCTTCCCACATGGTGATGCCGGCCATCCACCTGTCGCGCCATCAGGTGGCCGATCTCTTCACCCAGGTGACCGGCCAGCAACAGGATGCCGAGATCCAGCGTCTGGTCAAAGTCGCCCGCCGGGAGCTGCGCCGGAAATTTGCCCAGGCCGACATGGGCATCTCCGGCGCCAACTTCGCCATTGCCGCCACCGGCACCATCGGCCTGACTACCAACGAAGGCAACGCCCGGCTGGTGACGACCCTGCCGCGCGTGCATGTGGCCCTGGTGGGATTGGAAAAACTGGTGCCCGACTTGACCACGGCGCTCAAGATCCTGCGGGTGCTGCCGCGCAACGCCACCGGACAGGCGATCACCTCCTACGTCACCTGGATCAGCGGCCCGGCCGAATACGGCGGTTCGGCCGGTGTCGCCAAACAGATGCACATCGTCTTCCTGGACAACGGCCGGCGCGCCCTGGCCCGGGACCCGGTCTTCGCCCAGGTGCTGCGCTGTGTGCGCTGCGGGGCCTGCGCCAATGTCTGCCCGGTCTACCGCATGGTCGGCGGTCATCAATACGGCCACATCTACATCGGCGCCATCGGCCTGATCGTCACCTATTTCTTCCACGGCCGCGAAAAGGCCCGCAACCTGGTCCAGAACTGCATCAACTGCGGCGCCTGCAAGGCGGTCTGCGCCTCGGGCATCGATCTGCCGCGGCTGATCAAGGAAGTCCACGCCCGCATCCAGGATGAAGAGGGCCACCCCATCCAGAGCGTGATGCTCTCCATGGTCCTGAAGAACCGGCGCCTGTTTCACACCCTGCTGCGCTCGGCCCAGGTCGCCCAGAAACCGGTCACCGACCAGACCCAGTACCTGCGCCATCTGCCGCACATCTTCTCCAAGCAGCACAACTTCCGATCCCTGCCGGCCATCGCCGAACGCGCCTTCCGGGATCAGTGGGAGCAAATTGCGCCCGTCGTCCCCAATCCGCGTTTGAAAGTGGCGCTCTTCGCCGGTTGCGTGCAGGACTTCGTCTACCCCGAGCAGTTGATCGCCGGCACGCGCCTGCTGGCCGCCCACGGCGTGGCCGTGGATTTTCCCATGGCGCAATCGTGCTGCGGCCTGCCCGTGGCCATGATGGGCGAAACCAAGGCCGCGCAATCCGTTGCCCGCCAGAATGTCGCGGCCCTGGACCCGGACCGCTACGATTATATCGTCACCCTGTGCGCCTCGTGCGCGTCCCACCTGAAGCACGCCTATCCACGCATGCTGGGCGACGATGCGCACATCGGCGCAACGGCGCGCGCCTTCGCTGAAAAGGTGCAGCCGCTCAGTGTACTGCTCAACGATATTCTGGGCCTGGACGGCCGCCTGTTTCCGACACGGACCGGTGCAGCCACGGTCACCTATCATGCCCCGTGCCACTTGTGCCGCGGCCTGGGTGTCCATGCGGCGCCCCAAAAGCTCTTGCGCGATGCCGGATACCGTTTTGCGCCGGCCGCCGAGGAGGAGACCTGCTGCGGTTTCGGCGGCACCTACTCCGCCAAGTTCCCGGAAATCTCCGCCGAAATACTCGCCAAGAAGCTGAACGATGCCGGCCGCACCGGCGCCGAACTCCTGGTGACCGAGTGCCCCGGCTGCGTTATGCAACTGCGCGGGGGCGCCCGGCGGCAGGGGTTGGCTTTGCAGGTTGAACATCTGGCGGAAGTATTGGTAAAGAAGATGCAAGTGGAAAGTAAAAAGTAGTTTCGCAAAAAGTCCGCGAACCGTCGCTCCCGCGAAAGCGGGAGTCCAGAGCCGCTCGAAACACTGGATCCCTGCCTTCGCGGGGATGACACGAACGGCCCCCGGCGACTTTCAAAGACAAGGTACTTATGCAGCGCTATTTGATTCTGGCCGCTTCCGTGCTGATGCAGATGTGCCTGGGCGCGACCTATTCGTGGTCGGTCTATGTCCAGCCGCTCAAAGGGATCACCGGATTGCCCCAGGGCCCGGTGCAACTGCCGTTCACCGTTTTCTACTTTGCCTTTCCCCTCACCATGATATTCGCCGGCCAGTGGCTGCCGCGCCTGGGGCCGCGACGCTGCGCCGTGACCGGCGGCATTCTCTTTGGCTGCGGCTGGTGGGTGGCCGGCTGGGGCGGGTTGCACTTCGGCCTGACGATCCTGGGCATCGGCCTTTTGGCCGGCATGGGCGTGGGCATGGCCTATATCGTGCCCATCGCCACCTGCATCCGCTGGTTTCCCGATCACAAGGGCTTGGTGACCGGTGTGGCCGTGGCCGGGTTCGGCGGCGGCGCGGCCCTGGTCAGCCACATCGGCGCCTGGCGCATGCACAGCCATGGGGCCACGCCCTTTGAAACCTTTCAGATGCTCGGCCTGATTTT
>JBAQGR010000058.1:0-1815 GCA_049287895.1 Desulfatitalea sp. | reverse complement strand
CGGGCGTGCGTCTTCTGCGGGTCGCGGGTGGTGCTCTACCCCATCGCCGACGCTTTGCACCTGATCCACGGCCCCATCGGCTGCGCGGCCTACACCTGGGATATCCGCGGCGCGCTCTCGTCCGGGGCCCAGCTGCACCGCATGAGCTTTTCCACGGACTTGCAGGAAAAAGAGGTAATCTTCGGGGGCGAGAAGAAGCTCTACCAGGCCCTGGTGGAGTTGATCGCTGCCTATGGCCCCAAGGCTGCCTTTGTCTACAGCACCTGCATTGTAGGCATCATCGGCGACGATGTAGAGGCCGTCTGCCGGCGCGTGACCCGGGAATGCGGAATCCCGGTGCTGCCCGTGCACTCCGAAGGGTTTAAAGGCACCAAGAAGGATGGCTACAAGGCGGCCTGCGACGCCCTCTTCCGATTGGTGGGCACCGGGGATACAAGCGACATCGCTCCGGTCAGCATCAACATCCTGGGCGAATTCAACATCGGCGGCGAGGCGTGGCTGATCCGCAAGTACTACGAACAGATCGGTGTGCAGGTGGTGTCGGTGCTCACCGGCGACGGCCGGGTGGACGATGTCCGCCGGGCCCACGGGGCTTCGCTGAACGTGGTGCAATGTTCGGGCGCCATGACCTTTCTGGCCGAGATGATGCGTGAGAAGTACGGCATCCCCTACATCCGGGCCTCGTACTTCGGCATCGAGGACATGGCCAAGGCGCTGTATGACGTGGCCGCCCATTTTCCCGCGGAAGGCGCAATCCGGGAAAAGACCGAAGCCCTGGTGCGCGCGCAGGTCACCGCCATCGTGCCCGAGTTGCAACGCCTCCGCGCCGACCTGGAAGGCAAGCGCGCGGCAGTGTACGTGGGTGGCGCCTTCAAAGTCTTCTCCCTGATCAAGGCCCTGCGCTACTTGGGCATGCGGGTGGTGCTGGCCGGTTCCCAGACCGGCAATGCCGACGACTATGCAGCCATGCGCGAGTTGTGCGACCCGGACACGGTGATCCTGGATGACGCCAATCCCCTGGAACTCTCGCGCTTCGTCATCGAAAAGCGCGCCGACCTTTTCATCGGCGGCGTCAAGGAGCGGCCCATCGCCTACAAGCTGGGCGTTGGTTTCTGCGATCACAACCACGAGCGCAAGACGCCCCTGGCCGGCTTCGAGGGCATGCTGCACTTTGCCCAGGAGATCCACACCACCGTGACAAGTCCGGTATGGCAGTTTGTGCCTTTTCGGAATGAAGAGGATAACGGAAGAAAAGAAAGGCCGGTGGGATATGAAAGCTTCTAATTTTACCGAAGAGTACACGCTGAGCCAAATCAAAATTACGCCCTCGGCCTCGGCCACCCAGAACGCCTGCAAGCTGTGCGCGCCGTTGGGCGCGGCCCTGGTGTTCAAGGGCATCCGCGGCGCAGTGCCGCTGCTGCACGGCTCCCAGGGGTGCAGCACCTATATCCGCCGGTACCTGATCAGCCATTATAAAGAACCGGTGGACATCGCCTGCTCCAATTTCGGTGAGCAGACCGCGATCTTCGGCGGCGGAGCCAACCTGAAGTTGGCCCTGGAGAACGTCTGCCGGCAGTATGATCCGGCCCTCATCGGTGTGGCCACCACCTGTCTGTCGGAAACCATCGGCGACGATGTGCCCATGTTCATCAAGGAGTATTGCGCCATGTCGTCGGAGACGACTCCTCCGCCCATTGTGCATGTCAGCACCCCCAGCTACCAGGGCAGCCACATGGAAGGGTTCCATCGGGCGGTGCTGGCCACGGTGGCCGCGCTGGCTGAAAAGCGCTCCGCGGTCGAAGCGGCGCGGGTCAA
>JBAQGR010000057.1:0-1711 GCA_049287895.1 Desulfatitalea sp. | reverse complement strand
GGGCCGGGTCATGCCCCAGGTATCGGCATCGATGGAGGGCACGATGCGCGGCAGCAGGGTCGCGGGAATCTTCAGGATCTTGAGAATCTCTTCGTCCCAGGCCAGGGTGCGCAGATCCATGAGCATGGTGCGGCTGGCATTGGAGACGTCGGTGACATGGGCGCCGCCCTCGGGTCCGCCGGTGAGCCACCAGATGATCCACGATTCGATGGTGCCGAAGAGGGCCTTGTCCTTTTGGGCCCCGATGCGCGCCGCCTCCACGTGATCCAGCACCCAGCGCAGTTTGGGTCCGGAGAAGTAGGTGGAGATGGGCAGGCCGGTTTTGGCCCGGAAGCGATCCTGGCCACCCTCTTCGCTGAGGCGTCGGCACAATTCATCGGTGCGCGTGCACTGCCAGACGATGGCGTTCATATACGGCTGGCCGCTGCGTTTGTCCCACACCACCGTGGTTTCGCGCTGGTTGGTGATGCCGATGGCCGCGATGTCCCGGCCGCTCAGGCCGGTTTTGGCCAGGGCCCCGCGGATCACATCGCCGCTGTTGCGCCAGATTTCCATGGGGTCGTGCTCGACCCAGCCGGGCTGGGGAAAGATCTGGCGGTGCTCCTTCTGATCCACGCCCACGATCCGCCCCCGGCGGTCGAAGATGATGAACCGATTGCTGGTAGTGCCCAGGTCCAGGGCGCCGATGTACTCTCCCATGGCAACTCTCCTTTCGTCTTTTTTGCAGCTTATTTACCTGGCAGCTAAATAGGCAAGCCCGTTATGCCGGACTTGATCCGGCATCCAGCGAGAACACTGGATTCCCGCCTTCGCGGGAATGACGCGCGTTGGTACATTCAATTGCCTGTTTAATAAAACGTTCCGCTGGAAAGTGAAATCACTTTCTACACGACACCTTCCATCTCGAAGCCAGGCAACCCGAAGGCCACGGCCAGCATTTGCGACACCAGCACCACGGGCAGGTCGTTCCAGGCCTCGCCGGGGGCCGGATGTTCCCGGCGCACGCCATCCAGCTGGAGCTGGCAGTAGGTGCAGGCCGTGACCATCACCCGGGCGCCGGATTCGTGGGCATCGGCCAGCTTGCGGCGCATCAAGGTCAGGGCCAGCGGGTTGTTCTTCTCCCAGAGCGGCTGACCGCAGCAATCCAGCCGCAACGGCCATTCCACCGATTGGGCGCCGGTCACGGCCACGACCCGCTCGAATACGGTCGGGGCCAGAGGGTTGTCGAACTGGGTGACATCTCCGGGCCGCAGGGCGTGGCAGCCGTAGTGGGCCGCCACTTTGAGCCCCATGAGCGGACGGCGGACCCGGGCGGCGAGCCGCTCCCGGCCTACATCTTCGTCCAAGGCCGTGAGCAGGTGGCGCACAACCAAATCTTCGCGCCAGTACAACCCTTCGTTGCCCAGCAGGGCATTGATTTGGTGGCGCAGGGCGCTGTTGTGGCGCATCCAGTAGTCGGCCTGTTTCAGGTTGCCGTAGCAGCATTTGCAGGGCGTCAACAGCGGCAGGCCTTTGCGGGCGGCCATGGCCAGCACGCGGGTCCCGCAGAGCATGGCGGCCGTGAAGTCGTTATGGCGCACCGGATAGCCGCAGCAATTGAGCTCGGTGTCGTCCAGGTCGATATCGAGGGCCGCCAGCACGGCCCGGGTGGAGCGATCGTACTCCGGTAAAAAGGGAGTCAATTTGCAACCGGGAAAGTAAAGATAGCGTA
>JBAQGR010000056.1:0-7358 GCA_049287895.1 Desulfatitalea sp. | reverse complement strand
AACGCTATGGGGTTTTCAATTGACCTTCAACGCGCCTTTCACCATGGAACAATCAATGCGGCTCTTATGCATTTACCCCTTCGTATTGGGTTCACTTTCCGTTAGAAACTTACGTTCTGTGCGTATTTAAGCGTTACGAGTTGAACGCACCCATCATCATCTTGTTAGGTCCCTGATATGTCGGCCTTGCGCGGCTCTGTCAAATCTTGAATCGATTCACCATCGTTGATATCTTTTGGGATAAGAGGGTGTTTTGCATCAGTAGGCCCTCTTTTTGAAACCGTTCAGGAGAGCGTCACGGGTTGGCGGCGATGAGCGCGCGGCCCTGGTCAAAGGCGGTCAGGTTGGCGGCGATTTTATCTCCGGGCACCATGCGGGCGATGGTGGTCTCGAAGTGGGTACGCTCCAACGGCAGCACGCCGGTGGCGGCCAGGGCGCCCACCAGCAGGATGTTGCCGAAAATGGGATTGCCCATGGCCATGGCCGCCTCGGTGGCGTTGACGAACCAGGCCCGTTGGGAGAGGTCGGTGATCCAGCGCTTCAATTCATCGGCCTCCGGGTAGCGCGCCTCGCCGCTGATGACGCCGATGGCGTGGATGGGCCGCATGTTGCAGAGCACATATACTTCGGGGTTGCCATACTCTTTGAGCACGCGCAGGGCCTCGGTCGGCTCCAGAGAGACGACCAGATGGGCGTGCCCTTTGGGGATCTGGGGCGAGATGTCGCGTTGGCCGGAAATGCGCAAGTGGCTCATCACCGATCCGCCGCGCTGGGAGGCGCCGAAGGTTTCACCGATGGTGATGTGCAGTCCCAGCGCCATCAACATGTTGCCCAGCACGCGCGAGGCCAGCACATTGCCCTGGCCGCCCACGCCGGTGATGATCATGTTGTACGGGTCCGCCCCCAGTGCCGTCGTCGCTCGCTCCATCAGACCGCCTCCTCTTTTTGAATGGCCCCCACAGGGCAAAGCGATGCGCACACGCCGCATCCCGCACAGATCACCTCGTCGATGCGCGAAACCCCCTTGTGCTGGTCCCATGCCAGGCCGGGGCATTTGAAAACGCGGGTGCACAAGCGATTGCAGCCGCACGTCTCACCCCGGCAAGCGGTTTCGTCGATGTGCATGCGAAACATCCGCTTGCCCTTTTTTTCAGGGCTCAGGGCGCACGACTGTTTGAGGATCAACACTTTGAGACCCTGGCCGGTGGTCAGCAGGGCCTGGAGGCGTTCCTGGGTCTGTTGCAGGTCGAAGGGATCGCACACCTGCACCTGGGCGCCCATGGCCTCGCAGATGCGGGCGATGTCCAGGGCCTGCACCGCATGGCCGGCCGCATCCACACCCAGACCCGGATGGGGCTGAAAACCGGTCATGGCCGTGCCGCTGTTGTCCAGCACCACCAGGGTGATGTCGGCGCGGTGATGGGCCGCATTGGCCAGGGCCGGCAGCACCGCATGAAAAAAGGTGGAATCGCCGCTGACCGCCAGCACCGGCTGGTCCAGACCGAACTGTTTGAGCATGCCGAAGCCGCTGGCCATCCCGGTGCCCGATCCCATGGAGTGCAGGGTTTTGAGGGTTTCGAACCCCGTGGGCCGCATGGCCAGCGAGTAGCAGCCGATATCTCCGCACACGAATCCCTGGCGATGGTCCATCTGTAGTACATTGTGGATCGTCCAGAACGAGGCGCGATGGGGACAGCCGGGGCAGAAGGTCAGATCGCGCTCCGGTGCGCCCGTTGCGGCCGCGGCCAGGGCCTTCTGGGCGTAGCTCTCCGGCATGGCCGCGTAGGGAACACCCAGCACCTTGGCCAGTCCGGTCACGACCCGGTCCGGATTCATTTCGCCCGTGGCCGGGAGGGTGCCGTCGCGTTTTCCAAAAAACTGTTTGATGCCGATGGCCGGGGCCAGTTCGGCGGCCAGGATCTTGACGCTCTCTTCCAGAAAGGGCAGCACCTCTTCGACGATCAGGATCTTGTCGGCCAGGCGCATGTGTTTTTCCATGAAACGCGGCGGCAGGGGCCAGGTGGTGCCCATCTTGAGAATGCCCACCCGCTTTTCAGCCTTGAGCAGCCTTACCGCCTCGATGCTGTAGAGGTTGCAGGCGCTGCTGGTGACGATCAGCACCTCGGGTCGCGGTGGTCCGGTATAGGTGTTGAAAGGGCAGGCTTCGAACTGTTCGACGGCTTTTTGAATCTTCTCCTGTTGGAGAAGGTGCTTGTACTCCACCGGCGCGCTCAGCACGGCCCCTTCCATGGGGTCCAGAATGGAGCCATCGTGTTTGAAAAAGGCGCGTCGCTGCTCCGTCGGCAACTCCCCCAGGGTCACATCGCCGCTGGCATGCGAGAGCCGCGTGACGCTGCGCACCATCACCAGGGTGTGCAACTGCTCGGAGAGGTCGAAGGCATAAGGGATCATCTCCTTGGCCTCCTGGAAATTGCCCGGCTCGAGCAGCGGTAACTCGATCATGCGGGCGAAATGGCGCGATTCGCCCTCGTTGACGCTGGAGAGCGCCCCCGGGTCGTCGCAGGGCACCAGCACCAGGCCGCCGCGCGTACCCGAACCGGAAAGGTGCAGCAGAAAATCCGAGGCCACGTTGACCCCGTTCTGCTTCATCACGCACAGGGCGCGCAGACCGGCCAGCGAGGCGGCAGCGGCCACTTCCAGGGCCACCTTCTCGTTGACCGACCACTCCACGTAGAGGTTGCGCTCCTTGGAGACCTTGGCCAGGTTTTCGATGATCTCGGACGAGGGGGTGCCCGGATAGCCGGCCGCCACGGAGATGCCCGCCTCCAGGGCGCCCCGGGCAATGGCCTCGTTGCCCATGAACAGGCGCCGTTCGCCTTTTTTTCCTTGAAGCAGATACGACATCGCGGTTCCTTTTGCACAGGGTGAGATCCATGGACCCGAGGGGCGCAAAATGCCCCCAATCTTTGTATATCCGCTGGCCACCAGACTCAAGGGAAAATTCCAAGGCTTCGCCGACGATCGGTCGGAAACAAAAAGGCGGCGGATTCCGATATATTACAGAAAGATGAAAAGGCACGTAGATTGACATAACCGCAACTGCGGTATATAAGCTGCAATACACGTACCTTGGCACACACCCCAGCCCAATGGAGATGGATATCGAAGCGAACTTGAAAGCAACTCCGGATCAAGAAACACCGTTGACCCTTGCCTTGGCCAACACCGATCGTCCACCGGCGACCCCTCTGGGTGTTTTCAAAGTGGCCCGCAAATTTTGGATAGAGGGCAGGCGCATCGGTATCTGCGATTTGGCCAAAGAAGTTGGGGTCAGTCGTGTCACCCTTTACCGTTGGGTGGGCAGCAAGGAGCGTCTGATCGAAGAGATCCTGTGGTCTTTTGCCAAGCCCACCTTCGACAATGCCATCAAAGAAACGCCGGGCACCGGTGTGAAGCACATCGTGGAGGTACACCGGCGCTTCATGAACGACTTGGCCGGCTTCGAACCCATGCGGCGTTTTATTCTGCAAAATCCCACCACCGCAATCCGCATCCAGACCAATAGAGACCGCTGGAGCGCCCATAGCCGTCTTATCGCAGCCACCGCGGCCCATCTCGATGAGCAGGTGTCACACGGCCTCCAATTGCACGCTCCGACCCAAAAATTGGCCGAGATGATCGTACATACTAATGGGGCCTTACTTTACAGCGCCATCATCGGCGATCGCGCGCCGGCCGCCATCGAACACGCCTGTGTCATCGAGCGCCTGTTTTTGTTGGGTATGCTGCCCGACGATCAGGCCCCTTCCGCTCAAAGCCATTGTACCAAAACGGTCCCTGCATTGAGAAGGTCCCATGGTTGGTGATTTTTCCATTTGCTAATCGCCGGGACCTTGTAGTATTAGACTTTTACAAAATGGCAATTTGTAAAAATGTTGACATACAAAAGCCTTGTTGTGCTCTGCGAACTTTCAACATGTATCCTAACTGCATGGGTATTGATCGGTTTTGAAAAAAAATCCTCCTCATAAGACGCCGCTATCCATGGCTATCGCTAACCATTCGCGTCCCCAGGCCACACCTCTCGAGGTATTCAAACTTGCGCGCAAATGTTATTTGCGGGGCCAGCGGATCAGCATCGGCGACCTGGCCAAAGAGGTCGGGGTGAGCCGTGGCACGCTGTATCGCTGGGTGGGCAGCAAAGAGCTGTTGCTGGATGAGATCTTTTGGTCGCTGCTCAAGCCGGCCTTCGAACGGGCAGTTGCCGAGACACCCGGTCAGGGCATCGAACATGTGGTCAATGTGCACCGCCATTTTATGACCGCCATCTTGTCGTTCCCACCTGTGAAGAAGTTCATCGATGATGACCCGAATTATTCGTTGCGCCTTTTGACCAACCCTTCCAGCGGCGTCAGCGAACGCACGATCAAAGCCAGCGCCGACCACCTGCGCACCCAGGAGGCCGGCGGCCACCTGAGCCTGCACTCCTCGGCGGATAAACTGGCCGAAATTTTCGTTCTGGCCAACCAAGCCATCATTTACAGCGATGTGATCAGCGGACGGTCGCCGGCCATTGAAAAGGCCTGTTCGCTGATTCAGATGCTGCTGTCATCAAGCGAGATCGTCGAATATCAGGCGACCTCCGTCAAAAAACCGGCTGAAATTGAGGGGGTTTCGTAACGCTGCGCCCATCGGCATGACGGATTTCCGAACAAAAAAAGCCCTTTCTTTTTGAGAGGGCTTTTTCTATAGTCGCCTGTCCGTTCGTTCCGCTTGGCGCCGCGCCGCCGGCGCCATCCGTGTAACCCAACTCTAATAGAGCAAGGTCCTGAATGATCGGCTTTTTGGGCTGGGGTGCCCAATACCCCATTTTGAAAACCATCGGTGAAATCATTTACTACGGCACGATCGCCGGTGTGATCATCGTCTTTTTGATCCTGGCGGGCAAACGACTGCTCGCCTTGGGCTATCCCAAAAAGCGGGTGATTATATTTACGGTGCTCTCCATAGGGACCTCCTTTCCGGTCGGCTATTACGGATCGCGAGGCGCGGGCATGTTCTATCGACCGGTGGCCGAGTGGAGCGTTTCGGTTTTCTTCGACACCATGCTGCACGGCAGCTCCCACACCTTTCACGCCAGCCTGATCGGTCCGTTGCTCTTCGGTATGCTCTTGTGCTACCTCCTGCGTCTGAAATTCTTCGAGGTTTTCGACACCATCTATCTCTACGTGCCGCTGGCCCACGCCTTGGGCCGCATTTCGTGCCTGATTATCGGGTGCTGTTGGGGCAATCTGATCGACATAAACCTCTACGGCTGGCACCTGAAGTTTCAAAATCCGGTGCCGCTCTATGAACTCATGACCAACCTGGTCATCTTTTTATTTCTCCGGCGCATTTACAGGCACGTGTATGCCGACGCCGGGCTGCGCCAGCGCTACGCGGGGAGTGTTTTTGCTTCCTACTTCGTGCTCTATGCTCCGTTGCGCATCGTCTACGAAGTGTTCCGGCGGGAGCACCGCATTTTCTCCGAGCTGACCCAGGCCCAAGTGGTCATGATGATATTCATGGCCTTTTCGGCCATCTGCTTTCTGGCCATCCGCCGGCGCTACCTGCGGCACCGCGCCCAGGCAGACCTCTTGCCGGTGATTGGCGCCCAGGACGCGGAGACCCTCAAGCGGCTCTTTTCCCTTGGAGGGCTTGTGGTTTCCTTCCTGCTGGCCGACTTCCTGATCTTTTATCTGACCCACCAGGTGCACCTGTGGAAATGGCCGATCCAGCCGGTGGTTTCCCTGGCCGACACCTATGGACGCATCTTCTACTACCTGCCGGTGATGCTGATCCCCGCCTATTCGCTGTACTGGCTGAAAAATCTGGGCGAGCCCATTCGACCCTGGTTCCAATGGCAGCGCTGGTCCTACGTGTTCCCCATCGCCCTGGCCATGAGCATCTACTACTCGGTGGAGCTGCTGGTGCTCAGAAAGCTCCAGCTACGGGGGCTGGAATTCTGGCCACCCATCATCGTCATGAGCGTGATGAACGCCTTTGCCGAGGAGATCATGTTCCGCTTGGCCCTGGTGCGCTTCCTGCGGCGCGTGGAGTATGCCCCATGGGTGGCAAACCTCGTGCAGAGTCTCGTCTATTCCGTCATCCACTTCATGGCGGTCGGCACCGTGCTGGGCCTCTTTTCGCTGGTCTACGGTTTTGTGCTTGGCCTGGTGGCCCAGCGCACCAATAGCATTCTGCCGGCCATCATCTGCCATTTCATCATCGACATCGGGTGTATCGGCATGCCCATATTGCGGCTGTAATAATGGCAAGTGCGGAGTGAATAAAGTGCAAACGGATATAGGCATTTCACCGCAACGCTGGACCAGTATCGATGCCCTGAGAGGGCTGGCCGTGCTGTTGATGATCACCCAGCACGTGGCCTATTGGGTCTGTTTCCCAAGCGGTGCCAACTGGGTGGTCCAGGCCACCGGCGCCCTGGGCGGTTTGGCGGCGCCGATCTTCGTCACTTTGTCCGGATGGGGGGTCGCCTTTACTTCCCAGCGGAACGCCGCGGCCGGTTGCGACCGGCTGCTGATTATCCGGGGATTGGTCATCATGGGGTACGGCTTCCTGATGAATCTGCTTACCCCCGATTGGTTCGCGCCGGCCTCGTGGTATGTCTTGCATCTGCTCGGCCTGGCCCTGATTTTGGCCCCGCTATTGCGCAGAGTTTCCAATCCCTGGCTGTTGGTGCTGATCGTGCTCGGCCTGGTAGCCACCGTGATCGTTCAAAACATGCTGGAGACGCCGTTCCGGCTCTATAACGAAGATATGGCCGCGCCTAAAAAGCCGGGCGGGGTATTGCGTTTCGCCTTGGCCGAAGGATTCTTCCCCCTGTTGCCCTGGATCGCTTTCTTTATCTCCGGTCTGCTGGCCGGGCGCTGGCTGCTGGCCGGCCAGACGGTCAAGATCGTGCGCTTTGCGTTTGTGTTGATTGCGGCCACGGCGGTGCTGGCGGGCGTTTACTCCCTTGGTTTCGACTTTACCCGCCATCCGCACTGGATTCGTTTCTTTACCTTCAAAACCACCTTCTATCCGGCCATGACGCCGATTACGCTCTTTTTGATGGCCGTGGCGCTGTTGTTGCTTGGGGGGTTTGTGCATCTGGAGAAGAAAAGCGCGCCGCACGCCGCCAATCTTCTGGTGAACCTGGGGCGCACCTCGCTCACCCTCCTGATCGTGCATGTGGCCGTCATCCGGGAATCGGTGCCGGTTTTGGGATTGTGGCACCGCCTCTCGCCAATGGGCACGATCTTTACAACCGTCGCGGCCCTGCTTTTTTTTACTCTGGCCGCTGCCGCGTGGCGCAAAATTGGCTTCAAATACGGCGCCGAGTGGCTGCTGCGCCG
>JBAQGR010000055.1:0-3955 GCA_049287895.1 Desulfatitalea sp. | reverse complement strand
ACATGATCGTCGGCATCCCTGGCAGGCCGACGGGCCAGCCGATGGTTTGGGGTGCCAGCCCGGGCATGAGTTTGACCGGCAGATCCAGGCTCCGGCCCTCCACCTGCAATCGAACTACTTCTCCCTCTGCGGCGGCCATGCCGTTGTCCGGCGCCAGGGCCACGTAGGCTTCGGGCGCGCGTTGGGCCACGGCTTGGGCAGCCATGCTTAGCTCTTCGCTGCCGAAGATATGGTGGATGGCGACCAGCCGGAATTCGCCCGGCCCTGGCGCCGCCTGCGCCTGCGTCGGCGGTATAAAAAATGCGGGCGAAGCATGGGTCGCCGGCACAATCAGGCGGTGGCCGGGCGCGCCGTCTTGCAGGGGGCCATCGATCTCGCTCTGGAACTTGTTCAGGGCCTGTTCCGAATTCCAGCCCGGGGCCCAACAGCGGGTGACCAGACCTTCCGGCGGCCGGCCGTCATAGCCTTCCATGCTGTAGGCCAGGGGCCCGTCCGGGTCCGCTTCGGGTTTGGGTTCGTGCACGTCGATATGGGCGCGCATGGCCGTGCGCCCGCTGTAGCGATGGGATTGGCGCGGGAGCTTGTGGTCCAGGGTCGGCGTGACCACCGCCGGGTCCAGATCCACGGCCGGTTGAAAGAGCGGCAGGGTCTGGGCCAAAGCGGCCATGACATCCTTTGGATTTTGCCAGGTCTGCAAGCCGGTGCGCCCGCCGGCCTGGGCCATGGCCTGCAGCCAGCGCCAGGCGGCGCGGATAGAGCCGGTGGGAGACATAACGGCATGGCTGCGCTGGGCGCGGCCTTCGTTGTTGACCAGGGTGCCGGTGGCTTCGGAAAGGGGGGCCGTCGGCAATAGGATATGGGCTTTGGCCGTGGTGGCTGTCGCCAGATGATCGAGCACCACCACGTGGCGGGCCTTGGCCAGCAGGGCGTCCACCACCTCGGCCGGGGCCCGGCGGTAGAGGTCGTTTTCCAGAATGACCACCGTGTCCACGGCACCCTGGGCAACCGCTGTAAAGGCTGCCTCCAGGGTCTGGGCCTGCATGAGGGCCAACCCCATGCTGTTGCTTTCGGGCACGCAGAAGCACAGTTCGGCGGCGCGGCCCTTTTGCTTCAAGCGCCAGGCGATATTGGCGGCTGCTTGCAGCAGGGCCGGCTGGCCATTGGCCAGACCGGCCACCACCAGCGGCCGCTGGGCCTTGAGCAGGGCCTGGCCCGTTTCCCAGGCCAGGGCGGCTACGGGATCGCTGCTGTCCGCAGTGGGCGGGCCTTGGGCATCCAGGGCGGCCCACACGGCAAAACCGAAACGGGCCAAGGCCGCGGGCGCAGCCAGCAAGCGCTGCCAGGCCTCATCGTCCAGGCGCGTCGGATGGGTGGCGGCAATGAACAAATTGGGCTGGTGCAACTGGGCCAATTCGCGCACGCCCGCGTCGTTCCAGGCCGGCAGTTGAAACCCCGAGGCCATCACGGCGGCCTTGCGGTAGCGCAGGCGGCGCAGGTTCAAGGCCAGCAGGGGCGCGCTCTGGGTTACATCTTCGCCCAGCACCAGGGCGGCATCGCACAGACCGGCACCTTGCAGCGTGGCCGCGGGCACGGGGCCGTCCGTCAGGATGGCGCGCGCAACGGCCAGGCCGTGCTGGTCGGCCTCTGACAGGCCGGCAAAGAAATGCTCGGCGCCCACCAGGGTGCGTAAGGCGAAATTGGCTTCCAGTGAGGCGCGCGGCGAGCCGATGCCGATCACCCGGCGGCCCGGGGTCAGCAGCCGGGCCAGTTTCTCCAACGCCGCGGCGTCGGTCAGCGTGGCCGAAGTACTGCCGTCGCGGCTTTGCTGGAGCGGCGCAACAATGCGGCGGTCGCTGTGGACATGCTCATAACCATATCGGCCCCGGTCGCACAAGAAGTAGCCGTTGATTTGATGGTGGTAGCGGTTGCGCACGCGCCGCAAGCGGCCGTAGCGTTCACCGGGGATGGTGTTGCAGCCCAGGCCGCAGTGGCCGCAGATGGCCGGCGCGGTTTGCAGATCCCATTTGCGGCTGAAATGCTCCTTGAAGGTGCGGTCGGTGAAGACGCCGGTGGGGCAGATCTCCACCAGGTTGCCGCTGAATTCGCTCTCCAGGGCCCCATCCTCGAAACGGCCGAAGTAAACGTGGTCATGGCAGGCGAAGACATTCAGGTCCCGGCCGCCGGCGTAGTCGTGGTAGAAACGCACGCAACGGTAGCACTGGATGCAGCGGTTCATCTCGTGGTTGATGAACGGGCCCAGATCCTGGTTGCGATGGGTGCGCTTGGCAAAGCGATAGGCGCGGTAGTTGTGCCCGGACATCACGGTCATGTCCTGCAAGTGGCATTCGCCGCCCTCGTCGCACACCGGGCAGTCATGCGGGTGGTTGATCATCAGCCACTCGATGATGCTGGCCCGGAATTGCACGGCTTCCGGATCGTCGATGGCGATGCGCGTGCCCTCGTCGGCCGGGGTCATGCACGCCATGACCAGTTCGCCGCGTGGGTCCTTTTCGTCTTTGAACCGTTTGACGGCGCACATGCGGCAGGCGCCCACCGAGCCCAGGGCCGGGTGCCAGCAAAAATAGGGCAGATCGAAACCCAGCGTCAGGCAGGCCTGCAGCAGGTTCTGGCCGTCGGCCACGGTGTAGGGCTTGTTATCGATATAGATGGTGGCCATGGGCTATCTCCACGGGCAGCGCTGTTCGCGAATATGGCGCGCAAAATCTTCTTCGAAGTACTTCAGGGCGCTTTGCAGCGGTTCCATGGCGCCGGGGGCCAGGGCACAATAGGTGCGGCCCGGCCCCAGCAGCCGGGTGTGCCTTTTCAGTTGGTCAATGTCTTCCATTTGGCCCCGGCCCGCTTCGATGGCGGTCAACAGTTTGGCCAGCCACGGCAACCCCTCCCGGCAGGGCGTGCACCAGCCGCACGACTCCTGGGCGAAAAAGCGCATCAGGTTGGCGGTCATGCCCACGATGCAGGTGCGGTCGTCGACCACTACCATAGTGCCTGTGCCCAGCCGGCTGCCGGCAGCCTGCACGCCGTTGAAATCCATGACCACGTCCAGATGCTCGGCGGTCAGCAGGTCAGTCGAAGCCCCGCCCGGCAAAATGGCCCGCACGTGCAATCCGTCGCGCAGGCCGCCGGCGTGTTCTTCCAGCAGTTCTCGGATAGTAATACCCAGGGGCAGCTCCCAGGCGCCCGGCCGGCGCACCTTGCCGCTGACACCGTAGATCTTGGTGCCGCCGTCGGCCACGCGGCTCAAACCGCGGAACCAGGCCGCGCCGTTGTTGATGATGTGGGGCACGTTGCAGATGGTTTCCACATTGTTGGCCACCGTGGGTTTGCCCCACAGGCCGATCACCGGCGGAAAGGGCGGTTTGGCCCGGGGGTTGGCGCGCTTGCCTTCCAGGGCGGTGAGCAGGGCGGTCTCTTCGCCGCAGATGTAGCGGCCGGCGCTTTCGTGCAGATGCAGCGTCAGGCTGAATGGCGAACCGAGGATATGCTCGCCCAGCAGGCCCTGGGCGCGGGCCTCGTCAATCGCCTTGGTCAGGCGGCGGTGGGCTTGGGTATATGCGGCGCGCAGGAAAATGTAGGCGATGCGCGCCTGGATGGCATAGGCGCCGATGATGATGCCTTCGATGAGCTGGTGGGGATCGCCTTCGAGCAACAGCCGGTCCTTGAAGGTGGCCGGCTCCATCTCGTCGGCATTGATCACCAGGTATTTGGGCTGGGGCGCGGCGTCGCCCATGGGCACGAAACTCCACTTGCGGCCCGTGGGAAAGCCTGCCCCGCCGCGGCCGCGCAAGTTGGCTTCCAGCACTGCGGCCGTCACCTCCTGGGGGGTCATGGTGCCCAACACTTTGCGCAGGGCGCGATAACCGCCGGCCTTTTCGTATTCGGCCAGGGTCAACGGCTCGCGGCCGGGATGGATGTTCTGGGTCAGGGGACGTTCCAT
>JBAQGR010000054.1:0-13021 GCA_049287895.1 Desulfatitalea sp. | reverse complement strand
CCTTGGGATCGGCGGGCCGTCGGGTCGGTAGCTGAAGCCCGTGCCGGCCGGCACGCGGTAGACCGTGCGGCCCGATTGGTATTGGATGGTGAATTGGGTGGCGACGTTCTCGGCCAGGAAACGGAATCGGAATCCGGCCAGAAGCGCCCGGTCCTGGGGCGTGCGGCGTTGGGGGCGATGGGGATTGGTATGGGATAGATAGTTATGGCGGGCCATGTCGCCGGCATGCATCTTGGCGGCCGCATCCAGGCGGGAATCATGACGCAGCGGGGGCAGGCCGTTTTTCATGCGCCGCATATTGGTTTCATGGAACAGGGCGGCGGCCAGCAAATCGTGATCGACCTTCGGCGCATCGATGGGCCGGCCGGTGCATTCCAGGGCGAAAAATGCTTCGGCCTGGCTATCGAACAGCGTTGCCGACCGGCCGGATGACGCCTGGGTCCCCGGCTTCGGGGCGCAGGCCGCCAGCATTCCCAGCAGCAGGCCGGCCACGACCGCCCGGAAAACAATCGCCCTCACCGATTGGACTCCTCCCTGTTTTCAGCTTCGTTGACCTTACCAGAAGCACCCCTCGGGGCACAACCCATTTGCCGCAGCTTTCGCACGATCAGGCAATAATCGGACAGGATTGGTCTACCTGGTTTTAGAGTTGAGGAGCAGAATGCGACCATCAAACAGGCCGGACCGCCGGCCGGCATCGATGCCATCATCGCCTTTATCGTCCAGGCGGACATGCTGAGCGACGGAACGGGCGCGTGAAAGTCGGATACGCGAGAGTGGCATCACCTGAGCAGGTAGACAATCCCGCAGAAGAAGATGATCCAGGCCACCGTCTTTTTAAAGAGGGTGTCGTTGAGCTTGAAGTGCAATCGGTTGGCGAGAAGTAAAACCGGGATCAAAAAGAACGCGGAAACGAAGAACATCCTTTGAATCTGGGGCGTGATCGCGCCGTTGGCGAAGTAATAACCCGCCCGGATGCAATTGAGCCCGCTGAAAACACAAAGTGCGTTATTGCGGATCACGGTTTTGTCCTCCAGGCTCCCCAGCAAGCGGGTCATGACGATGGGACCGCTGATGCCGAAAAGGGCATGGGAGACCCCGGCCGCGAAATCCAAAATCCGCTGTCCGGTTTTGGCCAGGCGAAAGTGGGGCGAGACAACCAATAAGATCCCCGCCAGCATTATCACGGCAGCGAGCATGCGCCTGAAGATCAACGGGGGAATGCGAACGAAAAAATAGCCGCCCAGGATACTCCCCAGGGCCGCCAGGCCCAACATGGATAGCAGCAGTTTGAAATCCAGTTTCCGGTGGGAATGGGCCAGCGCAATGGATGCCACCAACAATTGGGGCAAAAGCGAGTAGACCACCAGGGTTTTGCTGTCGAAAAAGAATCCCAATATGGGCAGCATCAGGACGGTTCCGGCCAGGCCGAAGATGATTTCAAACGAGTAGGTCAGCGCGCAGACGGCGATCAGCAAAGTCATCAATTGGGGATCGGTCATGATTATAAGGTGAAATCTATCTTAACATGGCTCGGAGGCCGGGGAGAAAACCACAAATCCTTCACCATACCAAGAATCTTTATAGTCTATAACGGTTCGATCAAATAGCTCTTTTTCATGTTTGTCATAAACAAAATCGATGCCCTGTAAGTGGACGGTTTCATCTTCTTCTCTCGGTTCATCCAGAACCATTCCCAATCTGGGGCCGATTCAACCAAAGCCTTGCCGAATCAATCGAATAGATTTGGCGGTGACGCTTTTTAGCACCTTGAGAAGTTCGATTTTCGCGGTTTCTGTCATCGTAATTTCAATCATCACATTCTCCTTGGATCAAAAACACCTTTCATGTTTTAGGGTGTCTCTTTAAGAAATTCTCGAATGGCTTGATTGACATCATTCGGCTGCTCAATGGGAGACAGATGCCCCGCCCGGGAAATATGCACGTTTTTTGAGCCGGGTATACCCTTGCAGAGGTATTGAGCATATTTGGGAGGTGTTAATTGATCATCTTCGGCGGAAAGGACGAGCACCGCTTCAGCAATTTCTTCCAAACGTCCCATCACATCAAAGGTATTGCAGGCGGTAAAATCATTATAAACTACTTCCGCACGGCACTGTTTAGCCCCGGCGACGACTTCTTCCAGCCGCCTGGGGTCCGTATGGGGAGATGCCGCCAGTTTGTGGCTCGTCTCGGCATAGGCGCTATAATCGTTTTTAATCATATTGAAAATTTCCGGCATGACTTTTAACCGTGCCCCTGTATTGATCAATATGCCGGCATGATACTGTCTTTTTCGGTTCAGCAGCATTTGAATGGCAATGGCCCCACCGAGACTTAAACCGCAAGGAACCGGCATGGGCGCCTGCATGGTTTCGATTAATGTCTCTACAACCTGGGCATAGTCGTTTACATTATCCATTCCTGGGCCGGGACTATTTCCATGTCCGGGAAGATCGATGGCCAGCGTATTGGCGACGTCAGTTAGCGCATTGAGCTGATTTGTCCAAAACAAGCGGTTATTGCCCGATCCGTGAATAAAAATAATGGTCGGTTGATCGGCCTTGAGCGGCCACTGACCAGCATCAAACGAGATATCATTGAGTGCCAAATGGGTCATAATCGTCCTTTCAAAATATGAAGGAAAGTAGCCCCCTGGCCTTTTGCTCCAGCGGCAGCAGGCTGTGGTAGACGAACCGGTTGACCGGCGTCGCCACCCCGCCTTTATCGCCGAATCGGACCACGGCGCCGCACTGCTCGTGCAGTTCCGAGGGACGCCCCTCCATAATATCCCGCTGCATGGAAGCCGTGCCCTCGGGCGGCATCCGGTCGATCAGGGCAAGGGTCGCCTCCACGGCTTGTTCCGTGACCGCGACACCGTTGGCCCTGGCCACCGCGAACACCTCCCGGATCGATTCCAGCAGCATCGCGCGGGTCTCGGGAACGCTCCGAAACACGCCGATGGGCGCGCGCGTAAGAGCGCCGATGCCGCTCCAGGGGGCGATCAGCATGAATTTCCGCCACAGATCCGCGAGAATCGAACGGGAGAGTTCCACCGTCAAGCCGCGTGCTTCGGAGAAGACCCGGGCCACCTTTTCGGCCCGAGGGCTCGACCGGCCGTCCAACTCCCCGAAGGCCACAAATGGGTCGGCGCCCGCATGGCGGATGTGGCCGGGGGCAACGATCATGGCGATCACCCGGCACAGGCCCGGCAGCACGTGCGCTGCTCCCAGCATCGTGGAGAGAGTTGCGTAGGCCTCCACCCCATTTTGAAGGGGAATGACCACCGTCTCCGGTCCCATCAGCGTCCGGATGGCGCCGGCCGCTTCGGACACCTGCCAGGATTTGACGCAGCACAGCACCAAATCCACCGGACCGATGGTTTCGGGCCGGTCGGTCGACTTGGCCGGGTAAACTCTGAAATCACCTTGAATGCTTTGCACCCGCAGACCATCGGCCAGGATGGCTTTCAAATGATTGCCGCGGGCAATGAAGGTAACGTCTTTTCCCGCCTGGGCCAGCCGGCCCCCGAAATAGGCACCGACGCCACCGGTTCCCACTATGGCGATTTTCATGCGACTTCTCCCATTCATTGTCGTCACCCGTTCCAAGCCGCTTTCAATCGAGGCCCGCGGGTTTATGCATGTATCCTATAGCATGGGAACGGCGTGTCAATTTCTGGTGATCCACAAGATCGACCGCGCACCCCGGGTGGGCGCTTCCCTGGCTGTCATGAAACGCAATGCAAAAAATGCGCGGCGACAAACCCTTTCTCTTCACCAACATGAAGACCGGCCGCGACATCGACGTCGTCGCGGACTTCATCATCCAGCAGGATCGGCTGGCCGATAATACGACAATACCGAACAACGTATCGTCCTCCAAAATTCAGTTGACACCCCGCGTGCGGATGTCCTAAGTCCTCAACGATCGAATTCTAACGGCGGCCTTGATCCGCCAGGATCGAAATTCATCCGAACGAGGAGTCTATTATGCTAAACACCGCACTCTGCAAAATGCTGAGCATCAAGTACCCCATCATCCAAGCCGGCATGGGCCCCTTCAGCAACAACAAACTGTGCATCGCCACGGCCAATGCGGGGGTGCTCGGCCTGCTCTCCACCAGCGGCATCACCACCAAGCAGGGCCAGCCCGGCATCTACAAACATTTTGCCGAAACCGGCGGCGCCTCCCCGGATGATTCCCCCGAGACCATCTTCCGCAAGATTTTCCAGCAGACCTTCGAAGGCACCAAGGCCTCGGGCGGTATCTTCGGCATCAACGTGATGGTATCGGCCGAACTGAAGAGCATCGCCGAAATGATCGTCAATACGGCGATCCAAATGCGGAAAGAGAACCCGGAAATGCGTGAGCGCTTCAAGGTGATCTTCACCTCGGCCGGCGATCCCATGGGGTGGGGCGAGAAAATTAAAGGCGCAGGCTTCAAATGGCTGCATGTGGTGCCCTCGGTCAAAGGGGCCCAACGCTGCCAAAAGGCCGGCGTCGACCTGATAGTGGCGTCAGGGCACGAGGGCGGTTTTCATACTTCCTGGGAACCGGTCCACAGCATGGTGCTCTTGCCCGCGGTGGTCGAAGCCATGGCCCAGCACGGTGTGCCCGTGGTCGGCGCCGGCGGCTTCTGCGACGGCAAGACCCTGGTCGCGGCCCTGGCCCTGGGCGCTGCCGGTATCCAGATGGGGACCCGTTTTTTGGCCACCCAGGAGAGCGATTTCGCCGACCTGTGGAAACAGGGCATCGTCAAGGCCGGCGATCGCGGAACCCTGGTAGCCCGCGGGTTCGTGGGACCGGCCCGCTGGATCAAGACCCCGGTCAGTCTGAAGCACCAGGAAAACACCTTGAAAAAGGCGCCCGGAGTGTTCCTGGGAACCCCGGACGACGGGATGAGCCAAGGAGCCCAGGAACTGATGGACTTTGAAAGGGACGCCATCAACGCCACCTTCGAAGGCGACGAGAGCCGCGCCCTCTATGCCGGCGGCGAGTGCGCCCAGCGCATCGACGACATGCCCAAAGTCAAGGATCTGGTGGACCGCGTCGTGGCCGAGGCCACGGATATCATCCAGAAATTCCCTCAGCGCTATCGCTAATCAATTACGAGAAGAATCCGCGGGGCCAACAAAAGGCGGCCCCGCCGCTCCGACCCGGCCGCCACATTTTACGTCACAAGCGTATCGCCGATCCTTATTCTAATACTACGTCCCGGACTCTCCGACGATGTGGATGGCACCGGTATCCGATTTGCGTGGCGCTACGGCTTGAAAATAAAATCGGGTACAAGCTTCATCTCGAGTCCCTGGGTTTTCAGATTGATCTTTTCCGCCTCCAATCGATTCTGAGCAATGGCTTCGCTTTTATAGCCCGTTCGGGCGGAAAGGGTGAACAGGGCGGTATTGAGCCTCATTTTGGTTCGGATATATTGCTCGAAAGCGTCTTCCATTCGGCGGATCAGCTTGATATCGGCGTTGTACTCGTCCGCACTGAGGGATTGGCCTTTTGCCGGATGCGCGACAATTAACGAATGATAGGCTGCTTTCAGTTTGTGGGAATAGGCGAAAACAAAGGCATACCCTGTGTCTTCCGCATTGGCTGGAGCTGAATCGATGATGAGGGCCAAGGCCACGACCAGTGAAAGCATGAGCAGCAGCTTTTTCATGACGAGACAACCTCCTGCGTTTATTGGATATTACCCCCCTCCCCGAACGGTGGTCCAAGCGGCCCCGAATAAGGATTTTGCCGAAAAGGCATCTTATGCCGCTGCAATATAGTTAAGCTAACATAATGTGGACTGAGGGGGAAGATGTCATATTTGATGGCCTCGTAAAAAGTCCAAGAACCGTCACTCCCGCGAAGGCGGGAGTCCAGAAACACTTGAAAAGACTGGATTCCCGCCTGCGCGGGAATGACGTTAACGGGCACCGAGACACTTTTTACGAGTCCATCATATTTAGCAGATCCCATCTTTGGCGGTACGTAATTCATCGGGGATGGAATCGGTTCTGGGAGCGGGCACCTGACCTTCCGCCGGCTGCTGTTGATTATCGACGGTAAGGGTCCTTAACCATATGGTATCCTGGCCGTCGGCCCGGCCCTGGTGCTTCTGTCGTAGGTGTGCTATGGCAGCACGATCCATGCTCTATCGATGGGCGAACATATGAAAGGATGTAGCGATGAACGCTGGTAGGGATCATGTATGCCCAGTCGGGCTATCGGGCAGCCTCGATAACAAGATCCGCAAGTGGTTGCAGAACCCCCGAAAAATTTTGGGCCCCTACATCGACATGGGCATGACGGTGCTGGATCTCGGCTGCGGTCCCGGCTTTTTCTCCGTGGAGATGGCGCACCTGGTCGGCGAATCCGGACGGGTCATTGCTTCCGACCTGCAGGCAGGCATGCTTCAAAAACTCAGGACCAAAATCGAGGGTACTGAGTTGGAGAACCGGATTACCCTGCATCAGTGCCAAAAGGATAAAATCGGCGTGTCCGCCAAAGTCGATTTTGTTCTCGCGTTCTACATGGTTCACGAGGTCCGGAATAAAGAAGCCTTTTTTAAGGAGATCGCATCGATCCTCAAGCCGGACGGGCAGGTTCTGCTGGTCGAACCGCCCTTGCATGTCTCCAAGGCGGCCTTTGCAGAAACGATCCGAACCGCCCAGGGTGTTGGCTTGACGCCCACAGATAGGCCGAATATAAGGTTCAGCAAGACAGCGGTATTAAGATCGGCTGTTGAAAAAACGAGCCCGACCGGTTAAGGTGCCCTTCCATACAGTTATCACTAAAGGGGAAAGACTATTCCATGGCCCGTGTGGATGATTTTAAGCAGGCCAAAGCCCTGGCCGCCCAATCGCTGGCCGAACAGAGCCTTGACGAGATCAGTCGCCGCTCGGGCATCCCGATCGTTGGCCAGAGTGCGTTGCGGCTGCCTTTTCTCGGCAGGGTCTATATGCTCGCCTATCCATCGTTCGAATTCAGCGATGCGGCCGACCCATCGGCCCAGGTGCCGTTGCAGGAACAGGTGCTGATCCTGCACTATTTGCAGAGATGTCAGCCCCACTTGAAGGGGAAATGGATCGCCTATCGCGAAATCCCCGGCGCCGGATTTTACTTCAGCGCCTTTGTCAAGCGGGCCGTCGATCCTCTTAAAAAAGCATTCGGCCAAAACGTGGCCGGCTTGAAGAAAGCCGCTGCCAAGCTGGGCGCAACGCCCATGGATACCGGCAACGCCGCCTACCGTCTCGAACTGCTGCCCTATGCGCCTATCCAGATTGTCGTGTGGGAGGGGGACGACGAGTTCCCAGCAGAAGCCAATATTCTTTTCGATGCGTCGGCGGCTGAGTATCTGTTGCCCGAGGATGCGGCCTGGCTGGCCAGTCTGCCGGTCTACCGCTTGATGGCTCTGGCCCGCTGAAGGGCGGTTTACGATGGGGTCGAGTCAGGAGGGACGGCCTGTTGGCCGGACGGCAGCAAGCGTTTTTCAGCTGTTGAACGATTCCACCGGCAGATGGTGCGATTGCCACTGCCCCCACCCATCCACCAGGTAGTACACCTGCGTGAATCCCAGCCAGGTCAGCCGTTCGGCCAACTCGTGGGAGAGCTGGCACTGCTCCCCTTCACAATAAGCGATGATCGGCTGATCCAGGGCGTAGTTGGCGATCACTTTATCCGCCCATTGGTCGAAGGCGCCGGGTTCCAGTGGGATGGCGCCCCGGATATGCCCCTCTTCATAGGCGACGGGCGGGCGGGCATCGGCAAAGACAGCACCGCCTTCCGCAAACATCTGCCGAGCCGCTTCAATAGAAATAGCTTTGAACGCTTCGTCGGCGGTATCGGCCGCCGGGCCTGCAACCAATAGAGGAAGCGCCTCAGGCCGCAAGGCATGGCTGCCGGCCGCCAGAAGCGTGGCGATCAAAAGCACCAGCACCGTTTCATATAATACCGTGCGCGTCATCCGTCCCATCTCTGACATCGTCGCAAAGGGTCCGATCAAACCCTTATTATTATCCCCGCGCCATTGCAAGGCGGTCGCTTGCGGATTGCCAGGAACATTAACATGGCTGCCGGGATGGAGGCAAGCAGACGATTGGCCACGGATTCAAGGCCCTTGACTTGCCCGAAAAGGGCGGTGTATAAAAAGAGTAACGTAAGAAGGATTCACAAGGCGCTCCATGATGACCCAAACTTCGATTCATACCACGGCTCTGTTTTTCGGCGGATGCTTCTTTTTTAGCTTTAGAAGCATCCATCCGGTGGTGTAGCGCCCGCTAAATAGACGGACGACCCCGGGTGGAGATAAACCTTCACCCGGGGTTTTGTGTTTAATGGCCCCGCGGAGAAGGCGACTTCCCGGCGGGGCTTTTTTTTTGGCTGCAAATAAAACTCACAAAAGGAGCTAAGACAATGATTCTGGTTTTGAAGAAAGAGGCCGGCGAAGAGGTTAAAAACCGTATCAGAGCTGAACTTTATGCCCTGGGCTGTGTGGTGCGCGAAATGGACAGCGCCGGTCAGACGGTCGTTGCCGCCCTCGGTAGCGGCAACCTGGACCCAAAACGCCTGGCCGCCATGGAAGGGGTGGCTGAGGTGGTTCCCATGGCCGGCAAATTCAAGCTGGTCGGCCGCCAGTGGCACCCCCAGGATTCCCAGGTCAAGGTGGGCCCGATCACCATCGGTGGTGAGCGCATCGCCCTGATCGCCGGTCCCTGTGCCGTGGAAAGTCTCGAACAGGCGCTGACCACGGCTCGCGAGGTGAAACGCTACGGCGCCGTGATCTTCCGCGGCGGCGCCTTCAAACCGCGCACGTCGCCCTATTCGTTCCAGGGCCTGGAAGAGGAGGGCCTCAAGATTCTGGCCCAGGTGCGCCGGGAGACCGGCATGCCGGTGGTCACCGAGATCACCTCGATCAACCAGGCCGAACTGATGACCCAATATGTGGACATGGTCCAGGTGGGGGCGCGCAACATGCAGAATTACGAGCTGCTCAAGTGCGTGGGCCGCATGGGCAAACCGGTGCTGCTCAAGCGCGGCCTGGCCTCGACCATCGAAGAGTGGCTCATGTCGGCCGAATACATCCTGGCCGAAGGCAACGACCAGGTGGTGCTGTGCGAGCGCGGCATCCGCACCTATGAGCCTTACACCCGCAACACCCTGGATCTTTCGGCGATCCCGGTGCTGCGCAAACTGACCCATCTGCCCATCGTGGTCGATCCCAGCCATGCCACGGGCATCCGCGAAAAGGTCGCCCCCATGGCCCGGGCCGCCGTGGCTGCCGGTGCCGACGGCTTGATGGTGGAGGTCCATTGCGACCCGGACAAGGCGCTCTCCGATGGCCCCCAGAGCCTCTATCCCGAGCAGTTCGGCCAACTGGCCCGCGACATCTATGTGATCGCGCCGGTGGTGGGCAAACAGCTGGATTTCGACTACCTGGAAAAAGCCGCCCGCCCCCACCACCCGGCCTCTGCTGCACCGGCCATGGCGGCATACCTGGGCGAACCGGGCAGCTTCAGCCACATCGCCAGCAGTCAATATCTGGGCGGCGATGTGCCCATGGCGCCCAAGCCCTCGTTCCGGGCGATCTTCGAGGCCGTGGAGAGCGGTGAAGCCCATGTCGGCGTGATCCCCCTGGAGAACACCCTGACCGGCAGCATCCACGAAAACTACGATCTGCTTCTGGAGTATGATCTGAAGATCGTGGGCGAATTATACCTGCGCATCATCCACCATCTGATCAGCACGCCGGGCACCCGCCTGGAAGATGTGAAGCGCGTCTGGTCCACCGAAACGGCCATCCAGCAGTGCCGATCGTTTCTCGACCGCTACCCCGCATGGGAGCTCGCCACCGTCAATGCCACCACCAGCGCCGTACGGCAGTTGCGCGATCAGCGTGCCGCCGGGCATGCGGTCATCGGCAGCCGCGAGGCGGCCCAAGCCCACGGCATGGCCATCATCGCCGAAGGCATTGAAACCAACCCTCGCAATTTCACACGCTTTGTGATAATAGGAAAGTCACAACTATCTGATCGCCCGAAGAAAAAGTCATCCATCGTCTTCTCAACCGTCAATCGCCCCGGAGCGTTGTTCGAAGTGATGAAAATCTTCGCCGATAGCCATATCAACCTGGTCAAGCTCGAGTCGCGCCCCATTCACGGTCAACCTTGGCAATACATGTTCTACGCGGATATCGAGGCTGATGTGCATGCACCCGAGCTTCGCGAGCCCTTGGAGAATATCGCCCAAAAGTCAGATTTCATTAAAATTTTAGGCAGCTATTAAAAAGGAGCGTGTCGATGGAGTCAGAAGAGAAACGATTATACCCGCGGCTGGTTCTTAAAATCGAAGAAGGCTATTTCGGGCGTTTCATATTGCCCGACACCCAATCCCTCTCTGCACCCATCGTCGATCTGAGTGCCGGTGGCATCAATATAGCGATTCCCGAATCGGCCAAAGACAAGATCAAGGGAGGAGACTTGTTGCTTCTGCGCAATATCGCCGGCGGGGCCCGTCTGAATTTTCTGGCGGATATTAAAAGCCAGGTCCGTTGGGTTAAAAAGCTGGAACTGCCGAAATATTTCTCGGTGGGGTGTCGCTTTATCGAGTTACCCGAAGCCGTGCGCATGCAGTTAAGCGCGTTTGTCGATACCGAGCGCATGACGCGCGGCCAGTATGTTTGATATGCCATTGTGCCATCGAGGGCCATGACGCCTTCCATGAAAAGAGAGATCAGTTGCCGCATCACGCGCACGTTGCTGATGTATGTGCGCGAAGCCAACCGCGGTTCCCTGGGCAGCCTGCTGGAGGGGCTGCCCGTGGATGAGGCCTACCTGCGCCATGTCCACAACTGGATCTCCCATGACCTTTTGCAGACCCTCTACCAGCGCATGATCTCCATCGTGGGCGATCCCGATGCCATCTATAAAATGACCCTGGCGTCCGAGCGGTTCCGATCTCTCGGCTTCCTCGATCACCTGGTGCGGCTGCTGGGAACCCCCCTTCTGATCTACACCCAGGCGCCCAAGTACAACCGGCTGCTCAAACTGAACGGCGATGTGAGCATTCGCGAGACAGGCCCTTCCTGGGTAGTACTCGAAGACCGTTACCATAACCGTGAGCAGAAAACCCGCCACGATTGCGACTATACCCGTGGGATTTTGACCGGCATCCCCACCGTGTTCGGCCTGCCGATCGCCCACGTCGAAGAGCTGAGCTGCCAGGTACGCCAGGAAAAATACGGCCCGCGCCGGTGGCCGGACAACCCGACCTACGGCGCCGAAGGCTGTCTTTACCGGGTCCACTTCGGGGCCAGGGCCAAGCCGCCCTGGTGGCATCGCATCTTCGGACAGCCCAGCGCCTATCGTCAGGCCATCGAGGATCTGCTCGAAGCCAATCGCACCATACAGGAAAAATACGGTCAGGTGATGCAGCTGGCCGAGGATCTGGATTCGGCCAACAAACAGCTGCTGGAATCCAAGGTCCAACTGGAAGCCGGCGCCGCCGAACTGCGCACCTCGGAACAGCGCTACCGCCTGTTGGCCGAGAACGTCTCCGACGCCATCTGGGTGGTTGACCTGCAGAGCATGCGCTTTGAATATGTCAGCCCGTCGATCATCCCCTTGCGTGGGTATACGCCGGAAGAATCCATCGCCATGAGCCTGGAAGAGCAGTTGACACCCGAGTCTCTGAAAATGGTTCAGGAGGCGTTGGCCGCGGAGCTGGCCCTCGAAGGCCAGCCGGGGGTCGACCCCAACCGCTCTAGAATCGACGAGTTGCACCAACCGTGCAAGGACGGCACCTTCATCTGGACAGAAGCCCAGACACGTTTTATCCGCGATGACCAGGGGCGTCCGGTCAAGATCCTGGGCGTCTCACGCGACATTCGCGAACGCAAGGCCGCTCAGGCTGCCTTGAACGCCGAAAAAGAACGCCTGGCCGTCACGCTGCGCAGCATCGGCGACGGCGTGATCACCACCGACCGCAACGGATCGGTGACCCTCATCAACCCCGTTGCCCAACGGTTGACCGGCTGGCGTGAAGAGGATGCCCTGGGCCAAACGCTGCCCGCGGTTTTGTGCATCGTCGACCCCCAGGATCGTCACCCCCTGGCCAATCCGGCGACCGCCATCATGGAAAACGGCAACATCGCTGGCTTCTCCAATGACAGCCTTCTGATCGCCAAAAACGGTCAGGAAGCGCTCATCGCCCAAACGGTCGCCCCCATTCTGGATACTGCTGGCCACATCATGGGTGTGGTGGTGGTCTTCGCGGATGTCACCGAAACCCGCAACATGGCCAAGGAGATCCAAAAGATCGAAAAACTCGAATCCCTGGGCATCCTTGCCGGCGGCATCGCCCATGACTTCAACAATTTTCTATCGGGTATCATCGGCAATCTCTCGTTGGCCAAGCTGGAGTTGAAGACCAACGACCACGCCTGCGGACGCATGCAGGAGATGGAAAAAGCCGCCATGCGCGCCAAGGAGCTGACCCAGCAACTGCTCACCTTCTCCAAGGGCGGCGATCCCGTCAAGCGGACCACCGAACTGAGCGCAATAATCAGGGAAGCAGCCGGTTTCGCTTCAAGAGGTTCCAACGTGCGCTGCGATTTTCTCTTCCCCGCCGGGCCGCTGTATGCGGATGTGGATGAAGGCCAGATTGTTCAGGTGATTCATAACCTGGTGCTCAATGCCGTGCAGGCCATGCCCGAGGGCGGGACCATCAGTGTACACGGCGATGCCATCCAGTTGCCGGAGAACAACGACCTGGCCCTGGCGGCCGGCGCCTATGCCAAATTGAGCCTCCAGGACCAAGGTACGGGCATCAAAAAGGAGCACATCCAGAATATCTTCGACCCCTACTTCACCACCAAGCAAAAAGGCAGCGGCCTCGGCCTGGCCGTGGTCTATGCGATCATCGACAAGCACAACGGCCGCATCTCCGTGGATTCGCAGCTCGGCGAGGGAACGACCTTCAACATCTACCTGCCCGCCGTGCCGGCGGCGGAGATCCGCCCCATCGA
>JBAQGR010000053.1:0-3004 GCA_049287895.1 Desulfatitalea sp. | reverse complement strand
TCCATGGGCGGCGGCGGGAGGCGCGCTTCAGGCGCCAACTCGGGACGGGTCTTCATGAATCTGAAGCCGCGCGCGGAGCGTTCCAATATCGACCAGATCATCCAGCGGCTGCGCGTCCGGCTGGCTGAAATTCCGGGCATCAACGTCTTCCTGCAAAATCCGCCAGTGATCCGCGTCGGCGGCCAGCTCACCAAGAGCCTGTACCAGTATACGCTCCAGGGGCCGGACATCGACGCGCTGTACCAGTGGGCCCCCCGGGTGGAAGGCGCATTGCGGGGTCTGCCCGAACTGTTGGATGTGACCAGCGACCTGCAGATCGCCAGCCCCCAGTTGATGATCGACATCGACCGCGACAAGACCGCGGTGCTGGGGGTGACGGCCGATCAGATCGAGAACGGCCTTTACAGCGCTTACGGCTCGCGGCAGGTCTCCACCATCTATGCGCCCAACAACGACTACCAGGTCATCCTGGAGGTCGAACCGCGCTACCAGATGGACCCGGCGGCGCTCGCGCTGCTCCACATACGTGCCTCCGGCGGCCGGCTGGTGCCGCTGGACACCGTGGCGCGGGTCGTTCCCCATGTGGGGCCGCTCACCGTCAACCACACCGGCCAGTTGCCGTCGGTGACCCTCTCGTTCAACCTGCGCCCGGACGCGGCCCTGGGAGAGGCCATCGGCCGCATCCAAAACGCCGTCGCCGATCTGGGCATGCCCGCCGACATCAGCGCCAGTTTCAAGGGTACGGCCCAGGAGTTTCAGAAATCCCTGGCCGGCATGTGGCTGCTGCTGGTCATGGCCATCGTGGTGATCTATATTGTGCTGGGAATCTTGTACGAAAGCTTCATCCATCCGTTGACCATCCTCTCCGGCCTGCCGTCGGCCGGTGTCGGCGCATTGCTCACGCTGCTGCTGTTCAAAACCGTTCTGAGCATCTATGCCTTCGTGGGCGTGATCATGCTCATCGGCATCGTGAAGAAAAACGCTATCATGATGATCGATTTCGCCCTGGGGGCCCAACGCACCCTGGGACTCTCGCCCGCCGACGCCATCTACCAGGGCTGCATGCTGCGCTTCCGGCCCATCATGATGACCACCATGGCGGCCCTGATGGGCACCCTGCCCATCGCCCTGGGCTTCGGCGCCGGTGCCGAAGCCCGCCAGCCCCAGGGCCTGGCCGTGGTGGGCGGGCTGGTGGTGTCGCAGTTTCTGACCCTCTACATCACGCCCGTGATTTATCTTTATCTCGATTCCTTCCAGAACCGCATGCGCAAGGCGTTCGGGAAGCAACCCCCGCCGCCGGAAGTACTTGCGGCGGAACCGGGATCGCTTCAGCCTTATAAATTTACTTCCGATGCGGATCGTCCGGCAAAACTGATTTTGTAGCGATAAACTGTGGGGTGTTTCGGGCGGGGCGATTCAATCGCCGCCGATCAACCCGGACTCCCTGTACATGCGGGCATACAGGCCGTCGGCGGCGCGCAGCAGCTCCGCGTGCCGGCCCTCTTGCACGATGTGGCCGTGGTCTATGACCACGATCTTGTCCGCCCGGACAATGGTGGAGATGCGGTGGGCGATGATGATGGTGGTGCGTTTCTCCATCAGCCGCTCCAGGGCTTCGTACACCTGCTGCTCCGACAGGGCGTCCAGGTTGGAGGTGGATTCGTCCAGCACGAGAATCGGGGCATTCTTCAGAAAGGCGCGCGCGATAGCGATTCTTTGCTTCTGTCCGCCGGACAGGCGCACGCCGCGTTCGCCGACCAGCGTCTGTATTCCCTCGGGGAGCCTCTGGATGAAGGGCAGCGCGTTGGCCAGTTCGGCCGCCCGCAGAATCTCTTCGCGCGTGGCCGTGGCCCGGCCCACGCGGATATTGTCTTCCACCGTGCCGCTGAAGAGCATCAGATCCTGCTGCACCAGGGCGATCTGGGAGCGCAGGGAGTGCAGGCGGACCTGCCCGAGCGCTTGACCATCGACGGCCACGCTGCCCTGCCACGGTTCGTGGAAGCGGATCAGCAGTTTGATCAGGCTCGATTTGCCCGCCCCGCTCGGCCCGACCAGGGCGACCCGCTGGCCCGGCGGGATCGTCAGACTCAGCCTGGAAAAAATCGGTTGCTCGGGTCGATAACCGAAGGTGACCTGCTCGTAGCGGATCTCTCCCTGGCGCACGGCCAGCGCAAAAGTGTCGCCGTTGGCCTCTTCGGGCGTCAGATCGAAGAACTCGAAGAGCCGGTCGATGGCCGCGCGCGATTCGGCCAGTTGAATATTCAGCTCGCTGAGGCGATCCAGGGGGTGATAGATCATTTCCAGGTAGGCGAAAAACGCCATCAGCGCCCCGATGCTCAGTTCTCCGCGGAGCACAAAATGCCCGCCCACCCAAATCACGAGCACCGGCGGGATGCGCGTCAGCAGGGCGGTGAGCCCCAAAGAGGCGGCATGGGCGCGGATATTGGCATGCACGGCCTCCAGGTACAACCGGCAGCGGTCCAGGAAGCGCTCGGTCTCTTCGCCCTCGATGGTGAAGCTTTTGACTTCGGAGATGCCTGAAACGGTTTCGTGCAGGGTACCCTCGATGCTGTCCATGCGCGCCCGGGCCTGCCGGGCATTGCTTGTCATCAGCGCCCCCAGCCGTTTGTGGACCAGGATGTAAAGCGGCAACGTGCAGAAAGCAATCAGGGAGAGCTTCCAGTTCATCGTTACGATGACTACGGAGATGGCGCAGAGTGAGGTCAGGTCCATGAACACATTGGTTGCGGCCAGACCGATGAATCGCTGGGCCATGTTGACATCGGTGATCAGGCGCGCCGAGATCACGCCGGTTTGATAGCGTTGAAAGAAATCGATGGGCAAGCGCTGTAAGTGTTTGAATAGGTCCTGGCGCACGTCGAAGATGATGTCCTGGGCCAGGTGGTCGGCGATGAAAGTGCGCAGATGACAGGTCAGGGCGTAGACCACGAACAGGAGCAGGGCGCCGCCCATCAGGCCGTCCAGACCCAGCCCGGAGCGGCCG
>JBAQGR010000052.1:0-2086 GCA_049287895.1 Desulfatitalea sp. | reverse complement strand
AGCCCATTCTCGTGGCAAACGAGTTTACCCTGTGAACGGTTACGAATATATAGTTAGTATCCACATGGGTTGACGGAAGAAAAACATGGTCCCGCTGAGGGCCGATTCGTGCATCCGCCCCGATACGCCGTCGCATTTACACGCATCGGTACCTATGCTAACCATGGGGGCAACGTCAAATAGCACTTTGGGGCTGTCCGCAGGGTTGGACAATCCCGATGATACATGGAATTGCCATGGACGATCACAATCGCAATCACGGCACAACCAGCGAAGAGGGCCTCCTGGCCTTGGATCGATCCATGTGTATCATGGGAGGCAATCCAGCGGCCGAACAACTGTTAGGTGTCACCCTGCCACCAGGCGATACCTTCCTGCCGGCGCGAATATGGGATAGCCCTGATCTGGAGCGCATGCTGCACGCTCTGAAAGAAGCGCTCACGTCGAATTGCGCCCGCGACAAAATCGCTCTGCCACAGCTCACAACATCGAAAATTGGGAAGCACATCATGTGTGCCATGCAGCCCCTTTTCGATCCACCCGACACGGTGATCGGTGTCATCCTGACATTGCAACGCGTCACCAGCCATACCGGCCGGCCGACACCCACCGGTCGCCGAGCCCATTTGGAAAACACGATCCAGCATATCGAACATGACATGCTGCTCGAGTCGCTGCCCGAAGGTGTCTTCACCATCAATACGCGCTGGTGCATCGAGTCATTCAACCACCGCGCCGAAGAAATAACCGGCTACCGGCGCGAGGAGGTCATCGGCCGGCAATGCTGGGAAATTTTTCGTTCCGATTTATGCCAGTTGGGATGCCCCTTGAGGACCGCCTTGGAATCGGGCCGCACGAGCATGGACCAGGATGTGCGCATTTTGAAAAAAGGCGGAAAGCGCCAAACCATTCTGGTCAATGCCGGCGTGCTGCGCACGGCCACCGGAAAAATCAGGGGTGCGGTTGAAACTTTTCGGCCCTTGGCAGGCGAAGTCTTTTTTAACGGACCCGAGGGCGAGCCTCCCAGTTTTGACCAAATTATCGGGCGCGGCAAAGGGATGCAACGCATTTTTGAAATGCTCACGGATATTGCCGCCAGCGATGCAAATGTGCTGATCACCGGTGAGAGCGGCACGGGCAAGGACCTGATCGCCCGTACGATCCATGAGCACTCCTCCCGGCGGGACAAACCTTATGTGGCCGTCAACTGTTCGGCCCTGGCTGAATCATTGCTGGAATCGGAGCTATTCGGCCATGAAAAAGCGGCCTTTACCGGCGCCACCGGAACTAAAATAGGTCGTTTTGAAATGGCCAGGGGCGGCACACTTTTTCTTGATGAAATAGGTGAACTCAAGCCCGAACTTCAAATCAAGCTGTTGAGAGTTCTGGAAAATCATGAATTCGAACGGGTCGGCGGTACGCGCACCTTGCCCATGGAGGCCCGAATCATCAGCGCCACCAACAAAGACCTGCGCCAGGCGATTCGTGTAGGCCAATTCCGTGAAGATTTCTTTTACCGCTTGCGTACCGTGCCACTCATCATCCCGCCACTGCGCGAACGGCGCGAAGACATCTCCCTGCTGGTGGAGTTCTTTTTAAAGCAATTCAACCGGCGCTACAAAAAAAGGATTATGTCGGTCCATCCCGAAGTGATGCAAATGTTTATGCGGTACCACTGGCCGGGAAATGTGCGTGAACTGGAAAGAACCTTGGAGCACGCCTACGTCTTTGTTAAAGGACCGATCATCCTGCCGACCAACCTGCCGGCCGCCGAAGAGTTTCAAGTCAAGAGCGATGCCATGGTCGGACTACCCGGCGAGACCGGGCTGAAGCACAGTCGGGAAGCAGTGCAATGGGCCCTTCTGCGCGCCAACGGCAACCGCCTGGAAGCAGCCAAACTTCTCGGCATGAGCAGGACCACTCTTTGGCGACACATCAAGCAACTGGGTATCGAGTAGCGGATGTTTCACCAATGTTACATGCGTTTCAAATGAAACGAATGGTTAACATATGGGTATTTTAGTGTAATTCAGAATTATCGACAGAACTCCCTTCCGTCGGATGTTTCATGCAACTGCGATTTCGC
>JBAQGR010000051.1:0-7278 GCA_049287895.1 Desulfatitalea sp. | reverse complement strand
GGCCCTCCAGGCGTGCCTGCAAAACTACCAGCTGCCCGTGCCCCAGGACATCATGACGTTTCAGATCGATCTGGCTGTGCGCGAGGCCAGTGATCTGGAGTTTGTTCCCAAGGAGCTGCTCAAAAGGGTTCAAAGATAGAAGCGCTAGATTGGAGAGAGACGCATGGGGCGTTTCAACATCTTTCAGAAAGTATCCCAGGCCCCCACCAACCCGCATCAGCCCGCGGTGACGCGCACCTTCGACGTGGCCGAGCTGTATCAGGGCCCCGTGTCCGCAACGGCGGAGGGGCCGGCCGAGGCCCAAACGGCACTGGACGAGAAGCTGCGCCAGGCCTACTTCTGGATCATCAACACGGCCATCATCAGTCCGCATTACGATATCGAATACAATGAGCAGGCGCCTGCTTCTTTCGTGATGGGGGACAGTCGCAGCCGACTGACCCTGCCGTCGGCGCAAAGTTATTCGAGCTTTGTGCTGTTGCCGCTGCTGACCTTTGCCGCGCGCAGAAAATGTCTGCTCGTCGGCGGCCCCGGCCGCGGCAAAACGGCCAGCGCCCTTTTGATGGGCGTCCTGGCCGGCTATCCGGTGCGGGAAGTACGGCGGGCCATGCAGCATGGGCATCCCCAGATGACGGTGGCGGACCTGCTGGGCAATCCGTTGCCGTCCGATCTGGTCAAGGCGGACTCCTTTGACGATATCCGCATCGCCTGGCGCAAATGGCTCGCTATGCGGGTGAAGATCATCGACGAGTACAACCGTATCCCCACGCGCACCCAAAGCGCCCTGCTCACGGTGATGGGCGACAACTACGCCGAAATCCTCAACCATATCTACGAATGTCCGGAATCGGCCTGGTTTCTGACAGCCAATGACGATCAGGGCGGCGGCACCTATCAGGTGATCGAAGCCTTGCGCGACCGCATCGATGTCATCGTCCAGGCCTTAGCGTTCAATCCGCGCTTCTTGAGCGAACTGCTCACGCGCATCGAAGAAGAGATCCGGCCGGAAGAGGTGGTGCCGCCGCAGATTATCTTCACCGAAGCCCAGTTGGATCGGATGCAGGCGGAGATTCGCGCGGTGGAAATCCCCGCCGACGTGCGCCGGCGCATCGAGTTCTTCGCCAGCCAATTCGAGTTCAGCGAGGTGTCTGCCGAGCAGTTCGAGTATAAGACCAAGGACACCGCGCGCTTGTCGGGCATCGAGTGGAGTGCGCTGACCTCCCTGGAAACCGGCCGGGACCGCTTGAAGGACCTGGGGTGCCAGACCAAGAACGGGTTGTCCGTGCGCATGCTGATGACCCTGCTCGTCTACGCCAAGGCGTTGGCCTACTTTCGCGGCAATCGGCTGGTGGAGTTGGAAGACCTCCGCCAGATACTGCCGTTCGTACTGCATGACAAACTGGTGCCCGATCTGGACGCGCCCTTTTTCGATGCCGCCGCCAACGGCACCTATCGCATCGATCGCGTGGGGTGGTTGCGCAAGCTGTTCGATGCCGCTTGCGCCGAGTATGACCGGCTCAATCTGGATCGTGACGACCCGGTCGCCGAGTTGCAAGCGCAGTTCCGCCAGGGGCTCGACGGGCTCAAGGAGGGCGATGTGCGCAATCGCCTGGTCAAGATCGAACGCCTGATCGCCGAGTGGTCCCGGGGCAACAAGCTGTATGGCCACTTGTATGACGATTTGATCCAGCTAAAATATCTGCACCAGCGCTACACCAACTACCTGCGCTGGTTGCGGACCCAGTGACAGCGATATGATTACAGGTACCTTCGCGGCCGTGCTGCGCGCCAACCGGACCGACTTCAACGCCCGTTTCAGCATGGCCCGCAGACGATTTCCCGGCATCGACAAGCAGGTGTTTGCCGCGTTCCTGGAGAATCGGGTCGTGCCGGTCGTAGAAGCAGTGGAAGCCGTGCAACCCGAGCGGGTCGCCGAGGCAGTGTATGCCGCCTTCGATGTGGGCCTCGAATTGGCCGGCCAGCAACTCATCGGCTGCGGCGCCCAAAGTCCGGCCATGGACGCCGGCTGGCGCGACCTGCTGCCGGCCGTGGCGCCCCTCGTGGCCCAAGGCCCTGACAGACTTCTTCCGGCGCTTTCCAATGCCCTCTACAACCTGGCGCACACCACCGGCGCGCGCCCGGCCTTCTGGATCGAGGAGATGCAGCGGTTAAGCCCCTTGTGCACTGATAGCTCTGTTTTCCTCAAAGTCGGCCAAGTAGTGGCCTGGCGGGCGGGGATGGCCCATCTGCGCCAGGGGGCGCTGGCCACAGCCGCTGCCTTGTCGCCCGTTTTGGCCCTGGCCGCGGTGGGCGGACCGGCGGACGCCGATTGGCCGGACCTGCTCTCCCGTTTGCGGACCGATCCCTGGTGCGACCCATCTACTACTACTTCTCCCGACCGGCCCGCGGCCACTTTCGGGGAGGTCGCCCGGGTGGGCGGCTTCCGGGGATTCGGCGGGCCGTTCATCGCGCCGCCCCTGGTTGCCTGCGATGGTGACCATTTCTGGGTGCGCAGCGCCGATGAGTGCTGGCTGCTCATGGCCGACTGTTTCGGTCACACCTTTCATCGGGCCACTCTGGCGGAGTTCGATGCCGCCGCCGGGAGCAAAGCATCGCCCAAAGATGTGCAGATCCGCGGGACTAAGATAACGTGTCGGGAACGCATTATGGATCTGGTCGATCTGGAAAGTTTCAGTAGTAGCGCGGCCAACCGCCACACCCTGGCCCTGACATCGCCCCAAACGCATTCGATTGTGCTTATCTCCTTGAGGCCGTGATGCCCGATACTGCCGCCAAACCAGCCGCCCTCGATGCCTTGCACTCCCTATGGTCAGCGGCCTGGCCCAAGGCCCTCGAGGCCTGGAGTAAATACACCCGCTTGAAAAATCCCACCCTGTGCCTGAGCGCCAAGCAGGCTCGGGATGAAGGCCTGGACGGCAGTTTCGCCATGATCCGGCTCCAGGACCAGTCGGTCATCATCAGCTTGCCGGATGTGGCGGCCCATGGCCTCCAGGAGTATGCCGTGGAGGTGCTGGCCCACGAGATCGGCCACCATGTGCTGGCGCCGGCCAATCTGACCGATCACGCCCGCATGATCGCCCGCATGCGCTGGTCATTGCCCACGGTGGAGCACCACGCGCCCATGCTGGCCAACCTCTACACCGATCTTCTGATCAACGACCGGCTCCAGCGCAGCGCTCAATTGCGTTTGGCCGATGTCTACCGACGACTGGTCGGGCAACGCTCGGTGGGCTCGGTCTGGGCCCTTTACATGCGCATCTATGAGATGCTCTGGGGTCTGGAAAGAGATGCCCTGGGCAGCGGTCCGGCCAACGACCGCATCGATGGAGATGCCCTGCTGGGCGCTCGATTGCTGCGCAGCTACGCGCGCGAATGGCTGGATGGCGCCGGCCGTTTCGCGGCCCTTTTTCTGCCCCATCTTTTAGAAGATGAACGCTCCAGCGAAGTGATCGGCCGATGGTCGGATACACGCAACGCCGGGGCCGGAGGAACCATCGACGGGCTGACCGGCGAGGCGGAGGATGAGCGCCAGGGGGCCATCCATCCGGCCCAGGACCCGGATTTGAACGACGACCTGGAAGACAAAAGTACTTCCGGTCAATCGGGCGCGGCCGAGCCCGCGGAAGTACCCCAAAAGACGCACACCGGCGGCCAGGCCCGCGAACCTTTCCAATACGGAGAGATTCTGCGGGCCGCGGGCCTGGTCTTGACGGACCACGAGGTGGCCGTGCGCTATTACCGCGAACGGGCGCGGCCGCATCTCATCCCCTTTCCGCGCCAAAAACGGCAGGCCTCCACCGATCCGCTGCCTGAAGGGCTCGAACCCTGGGATATCGGGCACCCATTGGACGAGGTCGATTGGATGCAGAGTGTGATCCAGAGCCCGGCGGTGATCCCGGGCATGACCACCGTCCAGCGGGTGTGGGGCACCACCGAGGGCCGCCAGGCGCGTCCCGAGCCCATCGATCTCGATATCTATGTCGACAGCTCCGGCTCCATGGCCAACCCTCAGCAGCTTGTCTCCTATCCGGCCCTGGCCGGTGCCATCGTGTGTCTCTCCGCTTTGCGCGCCGGTGCCCGCGTGCAGGCCACCCTCTGGAGCGGTGCACATCAGTTCACCGCCACCGGTGGATTTGTGCGCGACGAAGAAGCGATTCTGCGCGTGCTGACCGGTTACTTCGGCGGCGCCACCGCTTTTCCCATCCACCGATTGCGCGACACCTATGCTTCCCGCCGGCCCGATGACCGTCCGGTACATATCCTCAATATTTCCGACGATGGCATTTCCACTATGTTTGACACCGACGAGCGCGGCCATAGCGGCTGGGATGTGGCCGCCATGGCAATGGCCAAAGCCAGGGCCGGCGGCACCCTGGTGCTCAACCTGCCTTCGAATTGGGAGCGCTTCGGGCGTACACAAGAAGCATACGGTGCCATCGTTCGCGCCCGGGATGAGCAGGGTTGGCAGGTTCACGGCGTGACCTCCTGGGAAGATCTGGTCGCTTTCGCCAAGGCCTTCAGCCGGATGCGCTATGGAGAAGCGGACGCTGCCCTGGCGACGGCCAATGCACGGAGTCTGGCATCATGGTCGTAGTGTGGCGGGTGACAACGGCATGTAATCTGGGATGCGGATTTTGCGCCTTTGACCAGCGGCTGAACAGAGAACGTCGCGATGCCGACCCGGCGGCCGTCCTGGTCTTCGCTAAAATTCTGGGCGCCTGGGGCCGAAAACTGGATCATATGCCGCTGGTGTCATGGATGGGCGGTGAACCGCTGCTGTGGCCGCCGTTAAAAGAGCTGACGCTTATCTTGCATCGGCAATATGGGCTGCGCATCAGTGCCACCACCAACGCTACACCCCTGGCTGATGCCGAAATGCGCCGGCATATTCTAGAAAACTACGCGGAACTGACCATCAGCGTGGACGGCGTCGGCAAGCGCCATGACGATTTGAGGGATTGGCCCGGCGGATACCCATGGCTGGCGCGCCATGTCGCTCTCCTGGCCGAAGAGAAGAAAATGGATGGCCGAGGCCCCAAGCTGCGCGCCAACGTGGTGATCATGCGCGATACTCTCGATGGTTTGGAAATGCTGTGTAGTGATCTGGCCCAATGGGGTATCGAAGAGATCACTTTCAACCAGCTCGGGGGTCAAGATCGTCCGGAGTTCTATCCGGACCACCGGCTGTTGCCCATACACGCGCAACGGCTGGCCACGCTTTTGCCGCGCCTGCGTCAAACCTTTGCACGGCAAGGCGTCCGCATCCGCGGGGCCGAAAGGTATCTGGAACGGATTGGCGCCTCCGCTGACGGCCGGCTTTGGCCTGTGGGCGATTGCCGTCCTGGTGGTTCATTTCTGTTCGTCAACGAAGCGGGAAGGGTGGCGCCGTGCAGCTTTACCGTGGGAGCGTGCGGCGTGCCGGTCGATGCGATCTCTTCGGTGAAAGCCATGACCGATTTGCCCAATTTTTTTGCCCGCGCAATCGAGACTGCCCGCCCGCCTGCCTGTGGCGATTGCCTCAGCACCCAGGTGTTCGGCAAGTTCGGAGAAGCATAACGTATGCAAAAGACAGGACCCCCCATCGAACAACTCACGCGCCGCCTGGGTGAAACCCCGGTGGATTTTCTGGAAGAACCCAGAATCGGACCGTCGGGCCGCATTCATATCCCTGCCGTGGTCCATGATCTGCTCCGCGGGTTAGGCATCGCTCCGGATACAGAGCGTCTGGCCCATTTTCAGGGGAGCACCCCCGCCACCGATCGCAACCGCTTGTCCATCGTGCTGTTGCTCTGCTGGCTGCTGCATGACGACTGGTTTCGGTCCGCCGGCCTCAAGGCCCAGGCGGTGTGGACCCTGCTCGGACCGGAAGCCGATGAACTGGCCGGGCAGGTGGCGGCGCGTAAATTCGTGACCGACCCGGATCGCAGAGAAGAACTGGCCCGGCTCACCCTGGCGCGCTGTGCGCTGCGGCCCGAGGGGGAGAGCGCCGCCCAGGCTCAGGACCGCTTGGCCAGTCTCAATTCCCGCGAACGGGCCAGGGTGCTGGCCGCTGCCCGGGCCGCGGAGGAGAGGGCCCGGGCGATCCGGGAGAAGTTGGCCAAAAAGGCCGCCGAAGAGTCGGCCGATAAATGGACACGGGAGTAATATGGAGACCATCACCGACAGCGACCGCTATCCGACCTTGACGGCCGAGGGGCGCCGGATGCTCGCTTTCCTGCGCGAGCATCCCAGTGCCCCCATCTACCGCAACCAGAGCGGAAACCGGCTCACCGCCGAAGACCTGGACCGCGTGCGCGCCTTTGAGCGCGAGGTGCGGGATGCCGCGGTCGGCTGGACCCCCGATCTTTCGCCGCCATGGATGGCCGCATTTGTGCGCCGCTGCCTGGAAGAGGTGCCTTTCTACCGGCGTTATGGGTCCGCACCCCAACGGTTTGAAGATCTGCCCACCATCAGCCGAGCCGATATGGGCCGCGACATCGCGCAGTTCGTCCCGGATGCGATCCCCATCGACCGGCTCATCAATTTCCGCACCAGCGGCACCAGCGGGCACCCACTGCTCATTGCTTCCCATCCGGAGGTGGCGGCCAACTACCTGGCTTTCCACAAGCGAGCCCTGCGACGATTCGGCCTTGAACTGCGCAACGGGCGCGGAACCGTGGGCGTGGTGCTCCTCGGTTATCAGCGCCACTGCTTTACTTATGTCTCCGTGACGCCCTCCATGGATGAATCGGGCCTGGCCAAAATCAACCTGCACCCCGCTGATTGGCGCGATCCGGAGGACCGCGCCAAATATCTCGACGCCCTGAACCCCGAACTCTATACCGGCGATCCCATCTCCCTGGAACTGCTGGCCGATCTGCCCCTCAAAACACGCCCCAGGGTGATTGTTTCCACCTCCATGACCCTGACCGAAGGCCTCTCCCAGCGCTTGCAGGCGCGCTTTGGTTGCCCGGTGCTCGACATCTACTCCATGAACGAGGCCGGACCGATTGCCGTGGCCGATCCGGCTGCCGGTGAGCATGTACTGCTGCAACACTGCATGTATGTGGAGATCCTCGCGCCGGACGGTCGGCCCTTGCCCCCGGGCGCGCGGGGCGAAGTGACCTTGACCGGCGGTTTCAATTACTGTCTGCCGCTCCTGCGCTACCGCACCGGTGATCATGCCGCGATGCGCTATACCAGTCAGGAGCCTGTCCTGATGGGCCTGGAGGGTCGCCCGCCGGTCCGTTTCCGCACCCTGCGCGGCGAATGGATCAA
>JBAQGR010000050.1:0-6101 GCA_049287895.1 Desulfatitalea sp. | reverse complement strand
ATATAGATCCCATCGAAGTGCGCCGCATAGGGTCGTGCACCATTGTCGGCGATTTCAGCACCGACGCGGGCCAGGCGCGCTGCTACGCGCCCAAGGTGGCTCTGGTGGCGGCCATGATGGCCCATGTCGTTCTGGAAAAAGGAGGTTACTATGACACCCGCACAACCTGAAAAGCCCGTCCTGCCCGCGGGCATATACGGCATCACGGCCGAAAAGTTCTCCCTGGGACGCAGCAATGTGGCCGTGGCCGAGGCCATGATCGCCGGCGGGGTGAAGATCATCCAATACCGCGAGAAACGGCCGCATACGAGCCATCGCCGCATGCTGGAGGAGTGCCGCCGGATCAGGGCCCTGACCCACGCGGCCGGAGTGCTCTTCATCGTCAACGACCATGCGGACATCGCCCTGCTGGCCGACGCCGACGGGGTCCATGTGGGCCAGGACGATCTGCCGGTCCCGGACCTGCGCCGCCTGCTGGGGCCGCACAAGCTGATCGGGCTCTCCACCCACACGCCCGAACAGGCGCGCCAGGCCCAGGCCCTTGGCGCCGACTACATCGGCGTGGGGCCGCTCTTTGCCACTCAGACCAAGGAGGATGTGAGCGACCCGGTGGGTTTTGCTTACCTGGAGTACGTCGTAAAGAACATCCGCCTGCCCTTCGCGGCCATCGGCGGCATCAAGGAGGGCAATCTCGCCGAAGTGGTCCGCCGGGGCGCCAGAACCGTCTGCCTGGTCACCGAGATCGTCGGCGCCGAAGATATCGCCGCCAAGGTGCGATCGCTGGGAAAGTATTTGGAATGAAAAGCCAAAGTGGCTGTATAACGTCATGCTTTCCAAAAAAGCCGCAGGGAGTCTGTTTATGTCATTCCCGCGAAGGCGGGAATCCAGTAATTTGTGTCGCTTCTGGACTCCCGCCTTCGCGGGAGTGACGGTTCTCGGACTTTTTGCGAAGACATCACGATCGATGAACTCGTTAAAAGGAGAAGTCCCATGTCTAATAAAACCCAAATGCAAGCGGCCCGCCAGGGTGTCGTCACCCCCCAGATGGAACAGGTGCTGGCCCAGGAGAAGATCTCCCGGCAAGATTTACTGGCCCGGGTGGCGGACGGCCGCATCGCCATCCCGGCCAACCGCAACCACACGAACCTGCGCGCCAAGGGCATCGGCCAGGGGTTGAGCACCAAGATCAACGTCAATCTGGGGGTCTCCGAAGATTGCTGCAACGTGGAGCTGGAGCTGGACAAGGTGCGCCGGGCCATCGAACTGAAGGCCGACGCCATCATGGACCTGAGCACTTTCGGCGCCACCCGCACCTTCCGGCGCCGCACCATCGAGGTGAGCCCGGTGATGATCGGCACGGTGCCGATCTACGATGCCGTGGCGCGCCATGGCAAGGATGTGCCCGCCATCTCGGTGGAGCACTTTTTCGAGACGGTGAAGATCCATGCCGACGACGGCGTGGATTTCATCACCATCCATGCCGGGCTGACCCGCGCGGCCGTGGCCCGCCTGCGCCAGAGCCCGCGCCTGACCCACGTGGTGAGCCGGGGCGGCTCGGTGCTGCTGCACTGGATGACGGCCAACGACCGGGAGAATCCCTTCTACGAGCACTTCGACCGCTTGCTGGAGATCTGCCGGGAGTACGACGTGACCATCAGCCTGGGCGACGGGCTGCGGCCCGGATCGCTGCACGACGCCACGGACGCGGCCCAGATCCAGGAGCTGATCGTTTTAGGCGAGTTGACCCAACGGGCCTGGCAGGCCGACGTGCAGGTGATGATCGAGGGGCCGGGGCATGTGCCGCTGCATGAGATCGCCGCCAACATGCTCCTGGAAAAGAAGCTGTGCCACGGCGCGCCCTTCTACGTGCTGGGTCCCATCGTCACGGACGTGGCCCCAGGCTACGACCATATCACCTCGGCCATCGGCGGGGCCCTGGCCGGCGCCCACGGCGCCGATTTTCTCTGCTACGTCACGCCGGCCGAGCATCTGCGACTGCCCGACCTGGAGGATATGAAAGAGGGCATTGTCGCGGCCCGCATCGCGGCCCATGCGGCCGATATCGCCAAGGGGCTGCCCGGCGCCATGGAGTGGGATAACGCTATGAGCCATGCCCGCAAGGAGCTGGACTGGCCGCGCATGATGGAGTTGGCCATCGACCCTGAGAAGGCGCGCGCTTACCGGGCCTCTTCCCAACCCCTGGACCAGCAGGTGTGCACCATGTGCGGCGATCTGTGCGCCGTCAAGCGCAGCCGGCAAGTCCTGGAAGGTCGTTAGGTGGTCAAAGCGCCGCCATCCACATAGATCGTGTGGCCGGTCATGTAGCTGGCGGCGTCGGAGGCCAGGAAAAGCACGGCCGGCACGATCTCTTCGGGCTCGGCGATGCGGCCCATGGGCAGCATGGCCGTCACATGCTTGGCGATGTCCGGATTGGACCACAAAGGCTCACTGAAGGCCGTGCGGGTCAGGCCGGGGCCCACGGCGTTGACCTGGATGCCGAAAGCGGCCCACTCCCGGGCCATGCAGCGGGTGAGCATCTTCAGGGCCGCCTTGCTGCAACCATAGGCCGCCATGCCCAGCTCGGCCTTTTCCGCGCCCACGGTGGTGATGTTGATGATCCGGCCGCTCTTCTGGGCGATCATCTGGCGGGCCACGGCGCGGCTGAGGAGCCAGGCCGCCTTGACATTGGTATTGAATACCTTGTCCCAGCCATCCTCGCGCAGCTCTAAAAGACCGCGCATGTAACTGCGCGCCGCGTTGTTCACCAAAATGTCCACACGACCGAAAGTTTCGATGGTCTTGGCCGCCAGCGCCTCGATCTGCTGGCTGTCGGTCAGATCGGTAACCACGGCCAGGGCCTTGGCGCCCGCGGCGCGGATCTCCGCGGCCACTGCTTCGAGCGGTGCGCTGGTGCGGCCGGCGATCACCACCGACGCCCCGGATGCAGCCAGCCCCAGGGCGATGGCCCGGCCGATGCCCCGGCTGCCGCCGGTAACGATGGCGGTCTTGCCCGAAAGATCAAATTGAACGTTCATGCAATGTCTCCTCCTGGTTGTTGAAGGGTCGCCGGCTGCGCTCCACCCTGCGGGTCCGCGGCGGCCGGATCGGTCGGCGGCCGCGCACACCGCAAGCCTGCGATACTCTATTGCGCCACCAGCTTATAGCCGGCCGGTACCTTGAAGAGATCTTTATCGAGCTTCTTCTGTTCGATTTTCTTCACGACGGTGACGATCGACCCGCCCATGACCTGGGTGGCGGTTTTGATCGGAAAGCCGTCTAACTCCTTCATCAGGCCCATGATGTTCATCTGCTTCATCATGGGGTTGGCCTCGAACACCTTGGCGGCCTTTTCAGCGATCTCCTTCATCTCGTCGTATCCCTTGAACTCCTTGGTCGCCCAATAATCGGATTGGGCCATCATCATGTTGACAACGTACTTGCGACACTTGTAGCCACCGATGGTCTCGACGATACCGGTGGGGGTCACCTTGATGCTCCCGGCCATGGACTTCATCATCTGCTGCATCATCTTGGCTTGCTCCGCGTCTGGGCCAGTGGCGCCCTCCGCGGGCATGCCCATTTTGTCAATCGGGCTCCTGGTGTAGGTTTTAGCGGTCTTGTCCAGGTCGTACATCATCTTCTCCTTGAAATCGAAGATGGTGATCCGGTCGCCCATATCGGTCGTGGTGCCGTCATGGGAGACGTACTGCTTGACGATGGAGGTGCCGGGCTGCTGGCCGGGAATGCCCTGGGACGTCTGTTCCGATTCGAAATAGAGATCCGCGGCCGCGTTGCCCAACAGCGCCAAGAGAACGATTCCCGCCACAACTGCTGCTGATAGTAATTGTCTTGCCTTCATACTTGTTTCCTTTCCGTTGAATGGTCCGCAAGCTTATCCGTCGCCTAATTCCCAAGGATATAGCGGCAGGTAATGATGGCCAAAGCCACCCCGACCACATCGGCGGTCAGGGCCGCGGCCAGCGTGTGCCGAATGCGGCGCACCTGAACCGCGCCAAAGTAAACGGCCAGCACATAGAAGGTGGTTTCACTGCAACCCTGCAGCGTGCCGACCAGGTAACCGATGTAACTGTCCGGGCCGATGGCCGGATCTTTGATGATCGCCAGCATGATACCGTATGCGCCCGATCCGGACAAAGGCCGCATCAAGGCCATGGGCAGGGCTTCGGCCGGTAACCCGACCATCGTGGTATAGGGGCCGAGCCACCCCACCAGGGCCCCCATGGCGCCGCTGGCCTGTAACATGCCCACGGCCACCAGGATGGCCACCAGGTAGGGAATGATGCGCAGGGCCATCTGGAACCCCTCCTTGCCGCCCTCGACCAGTACTTCGTAGACGCGCACCTTGCGCAGCAGGCCGAAGAGGAGAAAGAAGAGCATCAGCAGGGGAATAATCCACGGCGAAATGCGCTTTCCGTAAATCACTGCCAGCGGCACCAGGCCCAACAGCACCGCCAGCGCCAGAAGGCTGGCCCACAGGGGATACCCCTGGGCCGGCGCATCGCCCGTGGCCGCGTCCAAGTCATTGGTTACGGCCGGCGGCGGCGCGGGCGCAGCGCCGGCGGCAACCGGCGCCATGCGGCGGCGGAAGAATTTGGCGGCCAAAATGGCCGCGGTGGTGGAGCCGATGGTGGCGATCAATGTGGTGGGCAGGATGCCGGCCGGATCGAGCGAACCGGCCGCGGCCCGGGCCGCGATAACGCCGGTGGGCAGTAAGGTGACCGAGGAGGTGTTGATGGCCAGAAAAAGGGCCATGGCATCGGTGGCCGTTCCCGGCCGCGGGTTGAGGGTGTCCAGGGCCTGCATGGCCCGCAGACCGAAGGGGGTGGCGGCATTACCCAGTCCCAGTGCATTGGCCGAAAGATTCAGGATCATGGCGCCCATGGCCGGATGGTCGGCGGGCACGTCGGGAAACAGTCGTACCATCAGGGGCCGGATCAAGCGCGCGATGATGCGAAGCATGCCGCCGGCCTCGGCCACCTTCATCAACCCCAGAAAGAGGGTCATCACCCCCACCAGGCCGATGGCCAAATCCACGGCCCCGGCCGCCGACTGGACGATGGCGGCGGACAGGGCCTCCATGGGCGCGCTCTGCCCCTCGACCGGCAGCCACATGAGCTGCCGCCAGGCGGCGGCGAGAAAGGCGATGCCCACCATGATCAGGAAGATGATATTCATAAACGACGGAACCCCTTCACTTTCAACTTTCTACTTTCCACTTTCAACTCCCAATATTTTTGAACCTATATACCCTATGAACCGGCAAGCTTCAATTTACAAATCGTAAAAAATCCAGACACCGCTTCCGGGCCGGCCGCTGGTTGCACCCCAAGTATCGGCCCCTTGGCAGCCCAGTGATAACAGCGGTTTGCGCCGACCGCGGCACCGCGCAGAGCGCTGGCATGTGCCTTGCTCTGGAGCTGAGTGGATGCGGACTTCCCCGCAGGGCCGTCGGCCGCCAAGACCGTCGATGCGATTCAGGACGCGAGGCGTTATGCTTACCTCCATACGCTCCAAATTGATCGCCAGCTTGCTCAGTGTAACCCTTCTGGTGGGCGCCGTCTCCCTGCTGACCGGCGTACACCTGCTCAAAAAACATGTGATCGGCGAAGCGGCCAACCGCGTGCGGCTGGACCTGAACGCGGCCGCGGAAATGTACCGCGCCCGCGGCCTGTCGATCCGCATGGCCCTGAACATCACCAGCCTTGGCAGTGGCTTTATCAACGCCGTGGATGCCGGCCAAACCGACGAGCTGATCTATCGGCTCGGTCGCTTGGCCCACCATGCCAAACTCGATTTTGCAGGCATCGTGACCGCCGACGGCCGTATCTTGTGCCGCATGGGTGCCAATGCCTTGAGCCAGGGCGCCTTCACGGAAAACCCCATCAGCCGGCTGGCCCTGGAACGCCAGGGACCGGTGGAGGGCAGTGTGGTGCTCTCCCGCGAGATGCTGATCCAGGAGGATCCGGAGCTGGCCGAGCGCGCCCGGGTGACGCTGCGCGACGACAAGTCGCCCAATGCCCAAGGCGGCAGCGATGAGACCAACGGCCTGGCCCTGGCCGCGGCCGTGCCGATCTTCGCGG
>JBAQGR010000049.1:0-5515 GCA_049287895.1 Desulfatitalea sp. | reverse complement strand
TGGGAACGGCCGGGTGAGTCGGCTCTTTTCGGGTTTGTATATGGCGCGCATCGGTATCAATCGGAGCAACCTGTGGTCCCTCTCCAGAGGCTTTTCACACAACAAGCAATGGTACATGACCAATCTGCAATCGGCCGATTCGCCGGATGAGACTGGCAAGGGCTTTGACCAGGAGTTCTTCGCCGATTACTGCCTCTTTTTTCTGGAGGTGTGTCTGGACCAGATCCGTTTCATGGACAAAATTCTGGCCCTGCATCGCATCGATGCGCGCATCGATGGTTACATCCGGGATCGCGACAAGGCACGAGGCGCATTTGATCCACTGGACCCGCGCGCCGGTAAGCTTTTGAAGGCTTTGTTCCTGCAAGGCGAAGTGCCCAGGGGTGAGGCCCGGTCGATCATGGGCATGGACAGCCAGAGCGACCGGCATGTCCGGCGTATCGTCAGTCAGCTGGTGGAGGAGGGCCTTGCCTGCTCAGCCTCCCATCGCGCCCCTCTGACCATCGGCTTTCCAGCTAAAGTGTTGCGGTACTACTTCCCGGATATCTTCGATCCGGAGGTGCTGGGCGAAGCGCCGCAAAACGACTGATTCCATTTGGTAAGGTACACCCTCAAATTCGGAGGAATGGATGAAACTTTTTAATAACTATGGCCTGTCAGTGATACTGGTCGTCTTGCTAGTTCTCTTGGATTTGACAGGGCAAAACTCTGCTGCTTCACTCTTTCAGGCAAGTTTTGACTGTGCTAAGGCCTCAGCCCCCATTGAAACACTCATTTGTTCCGATGAGACCCTTGCCACTCTGGACCGGGAGCTCGGACTCCTTTTTACCAATGCTCGCAATGCTATTGAGGGGGAAACCGACCGTCTTGCCCACTTAAAAGAACAGAGAGAATGGCTTAAATCGCGGCTGACCACCTGTCAGATTCCTCGCTCTGGCAAACTTTTAGGTGATGTGCCAGCTATGCGGGAATGTCTTATCAAAGAAATGCGCAAACGTAATGAAATTCTGACCGAATCGCTGAAAAAGGCGGCTCCGGAAATACAAGCCGAAGCGGCACCCTTCGATTCGGTTGTTGCCGCTAAAACCGAAGAACTGAAAATTACTCGCATAATCCCCAAAGGCGATGATGTCGACAAGCGGGAGCAGATCGTTTTTCAGTTTAACCGACCGGTTGTGCCCATTGGTAAAATGGACCGCAACGCCAGCGACGTTCCCATAGAGATTACTCCCCAGACAAAATGTCAGTGGCGTTGGCTTAACCGTTCGACGCTTGCCTGCAATCTTGACAAAGAGGATTATCTCTTTCTGGCAACCCACTATAAGGTAAATGTCAAGCCCGGCATTATGGATGAAAAAGGGACGACCATCAGTGCTCCGGTGCAACATGAGTTTATTACCGCTCGTCCACGGGTGTTGAGCAGTCAACCCTACACCCCCCCCTATTATAATAGAGCAAGAGATGGGGTCCCAGATTGGGAAGGGCCGGGTATTCCAGTTATCGATGTTCGATTTAATCAACAAGTTACCTCGAGTTCGGTTGCACAATCACTCTATATCGAGGCTAAGGGTGAACGTTATGCCCTGAAAGTCACCCCGTCTGCATCTTCATACCAAGAAAAAGTGGTATCGGTATCGCTCGATAAACGAAATTTTTGGATCAATACATCGCATATAAGGAATGATGAGCCGGTTCAGTACGGTGATCATACGGAACCCGCTCATCTTAATTGGATCGTCAGACCGCAAAAGGCCCTGCCGGAAGATACGGAATATTTTCTCAAGGTTGAGCCTGGGTTGGTTTCCGCCTTCGGTCCGTTGCGGGGCATTGAAAATCGCATTGTGGCTACGGGATCGACACTGCCGGCATTTTCGTTTCTTGGTTTTCAATGCACAAAAAACGACGATAAAAGCGTTTTTATTGCTGTAGGAGACACCAAAGAAAAATGTTCTGTTTTTAAAAATGTACAACTTGTTTTTTCCGCACCTGTTGATGGCAAACAATTCACCACCACCGATTTCCTCTCCCCACCGATGAAGTACTTAAAAAATGGGTTGGATCCACGCGAAGAGCTTGAGAATTCAGGCTATTATTATGGCAGAATCAACCATGAAAAAGGCAAGCATTATGGTGTGTCTCTTCCCAAGGTATTGAAGAATAGTACTCCCTACACTGTCACTCTCCACGGCACTTCCCAAAGTGTCCATGAAGCCAAGGAATGTATCAAAGATGTGTTCGATCGCTGCCTCTCGAAGGACGTCTCGGCTTCCTTCAGTATGGACCGGTATCGACCAACATTGAGCTGGAGCGGTGAATCCTCTGTGTTGGAAAAAGATATGCCCTCGGATGTATCCCTCTACTCTGCCAATATCGACCAGGCGACCATTCAGGGTGAAATCTTTACCGCGCAAGGGGGAGTTAGCCCAATGTCTCAGGAGATACCACTGCTTGCGACGCTTGACCATTTTGAACGTTCCTCCTTCGGAGTGAGAAACCTGTTGCAGAATGGTTCCGGGATCGTCAGCGGTGAAATCAAATTGCTGCCGGAAACGGCAACTCTGGAGGGCAGAAAAGACTTTTTTGCCCAAGTGACCCCTTTCCACGTCCATGTCAAGGTCGGCGAGGATTCAGGCCTTGTCTGGGTTACCGATCTTGCTACCGGCAAACCGGTTGAAAGTGCTGAGATTACCGTCTTCGAAGGCTCTCTTTTCGGCCAGGATGAAAAGACTAAGAAAATAGATTTGGCGGCAGGCAGAACAAATAGCAAAGGCTTGGCATCGATCCCCGGTTATAACGCTTTAATCAAAAATTCAACTTCTCCTCGAAAAAATCCTGCTGTTTTGATCCGAAAAGGTGAGGATATCGCCTATCTTTCTCTGGAAGCCTATGGCGATTATTTTGGCTACCGGAGAACATCAAGTGGAATGCTGGATAACATCGTCACAAGCGCCTGGGGAATGACCGCCGAGGGGGTCTATCGTCCTGGGAAAGTGGTTGATTATAAAGTCTTTGTACGCGACATGCATAGTGAAGGAGCGAGGCTCCCGGAGTTACGAAAATATCAACTTGAAATCCATGATCCAAAAGGAGCCATTGTCGAAAAGAAAGATATAACTCTTTCCGAGTTCGGCACCTATGCCGACACCTACGCCACCGGTAAGAACGGTGTTTCCGGCAAGTTTCAGATATATCTCCGCTCCGAAAAACCAAGTCTCTTTCTCCATGTCATGGATTTTTTGGTAACTGATTATGTACCCGCCTCTTTCAAGGTTGAGACGACGCTCAATCAGCAAGTCTACAAATATCAAGAAACGGTAGCGGTCGATACCGTGGCGACTCTGCATTCGGGTGGACCTTTCACCGATGCCACAAACAGATATTCCGCCACCCTCTATGGCAAACCTTTCCGCTCTACCTATCCGGCAACCGAAGAATTTTGGTTCGGCAGTCCCTGGTGCGAGCCTTTTGGTGATTGCGGCAAGGTCTTTTTCCTGGACAAGGAGGATAGACTTGACCAGGAAGGAAAGGCGGGCACCTCCTTTGTCGTCAACGGAGAAAGAATCGGTTACGGCACTCTCCAGGTGGAGAGCGCTGTTGAGGACGACCGGGGCAAGAAGATTGCCAATATGGCCAAGGCGGAGTACTTCGGGATCGACCGTTTTGTCGGTCTAAAGACCGAGAATTTTGTGTTTGCCGCGGGGAAACCGGTAAAGTTCCGGTTTGTCGTCACCGATGGTAAGGGAGTTCCAATTGGGGGTGTCCCTGTCAGTATTAGTTCCTCCGGCCAGCGATATATGGCCTATGTGGCCAAAGGGGCTGGCAACTCCTATGTAACCCGGCCCCATACCGAACAAAACGTAACTGACAATAACCAGCAGTTGTTGTCTGGAAAGACCGCTGGCGATTTTGAAATGGTCTTTAATTCGGTAGGAGAACATAGTCTCACTGCCTCCATCGAAGATAGCAAAGGCCGCTATCATGAGACAGAGATAAAAATGTGGGTTACCGGGCCCGACGCGATAAGCTGGGGGCAAAATAAGGATGACGCCCTCGATTTCGTCACCAAAAAAACCAGCTATACGGTCGGTGAAACGGCAACAATACTCGTTAAAAACCCCTACCCGAAAGCCAAGGCCCTAATAACCGTGGAACGTATGGGCATCGTCAAGAGTTGGGTAGAATCTTTGGACAGCAGTCTCGCACCAATTTCCTTTACCGTGACCGAAGACATGGCACCCAATTTTGCCCTGTCGGTGGTGGTGTTTTCCCCGAGAGTCGACACAAAGCAAGTAGACGACTCCTTTGACCTTGGCAAACCGGAATGGCGGATGGGCTATGTGCAGATGGAGGTAAAAGGCAAAAAACATAAATTTGATTTCAAGATCGATACCGATATGGACACCTACCGCCCCGGCCAGGAGGTCCATGCCAAGGTGCAGGTGACGCCTCGTGACAAATCCGGCGGTGGACGCAAGGAACTGGCCATCGCCGTCCTTGATGAGGCGGTGTTCGATCTCATCAAAGACGGCATGACCTACTTTGATCCGCAGAAGGGTTTCTACGGGACCCTTATCGACTCCGTGCAGAACTATAATATCCTCCGTAAACTGGTGACCCATGCCCCAGCTACCCCGACCATGAAAGGCGACGATCCGGGCGGCGACGGGGCGATGGCCGACCGAATGCGCTCAGACCTCAAATCGCTCGCCTACTGGAAGCCGACTATTATCACCGATGACACCGGCAAGGCGGAATTCACCTTCAAGGCCCCGGATAATCTCACCGGCTGGCGTATTCTTGTGCTCGCTACCGACCAGAACGATCATCTTGATGTGGGATACAAGAATATCAAGGTCAACAGGCTCACCGAGATACAGCCGGCAATGCCGAACCAAGTTATTGAAGGGGACAGCTTTGTCGCCGCCTTCTCGGTGATGAACCGAACTCCGGACAAGCGGAAAATCAAAGTGAACATCTCGGCGCAGGGGACTTTGACTGACAGCGTCGTCAAGACGGTTGAAAAAGTCGAAGTCGGGCCATTTGAACGGAAAGTGGCGAAAATAAAGCTTACAGCCGGTAAAATACCGATGGATCGTAATATCGAAAGCGGTCAGATTACCCTTTCGGTGCAAGCGGGTGACGCTCTTGACAAGGATGCGCTTACCCATCAGCTGGTCGTCAACAAAAAGAAAAATCTCGATGTCGGGGCCAATTACGGTACCACAAGTGAGGCACAGATCGAGGAACCGCTCCTTTTTCCTGAACAGATCCGTAGCGATATGGGCGACGTTACCGTTACCCTCAGCCCGACGCTTATCGGCGACCTGGAGGGAGCCTTCCGTTTTATGAAGAGCTACCCCTATACCTGTTGGGAACAAAAACTCTCGCGGGCGGTAATGGCTGCCAACTACCAGGCGCTGAAGAAATATCTTTCCCCAGACCTGACCTGGGACGGCAGTAATGGAACTATTGCCGAAGCCATCGACTCGGCCAAGGATTTTCAGGCGCCGAATGG
>JBAQGR010000048.1:0-2291 GCA_049287895.1 Desulfatitalea sp. | reverse complement strand
CCGGCATCCACGGCCACATACTCGAATTCGGGATGCAGGGCCACGGCCAGGTTGGCCGGCAAGGTCCAGGGCGTGGTGGTCCAGATCACCACGTACACCTTGCGGCCGGCCAGCGCCGGTAAAAGATCGGCCAGATCGTCGATCATCGGGAACTTGACGAAGACCGAGGGCGAGGTCTCCTCTTTGTATTCGATCTCGGCTTCGGCCAGGGCGGTCTGGCAACTGCAACACCAGTAGATCGGCTTCTTGCTGCGAACCAAGCCGCCGTTGAGGGCGAACTTGCAGCACTCCCTGGCGATGACCGCTTCGTACGCGTACTTCATCGTCAGGTAGGGATCTTCCCAATCGCCCTGAACGCCCAACCGTTTGAATTCGCTGCGCTGAATGTCGATGAATTTTTCGGCGTAGGCCCGGCAATGCTTGCGGATCTCGGCCTGGCCCATCTGCCGTTTGGCTGCACCCAGCTCTTTTTCCACATTATGTTCGATGGGCAGCCCGTGGCAATCCCAACCCGGCACGTAGGCGGCATCGAAACCGGCCATCTGGCGCGAACGCACGATGAAGTCCTTGAGAATTTTATTCATGGCCGTGCCGATATGAATATTGCCGTTGGCATAGGGCGGACCGTCGTGGAGGATGAAACGCGGTCGACCCTTGGAAAGCTCGCGCGTGGTCGCGTAGAGCCGATGCGCTTCCCACTGTTTTAGCTGTTCAGGCTCCCGTTGGGACAAGTTGGCCTTCATGGGAAACGGGGTGGCCGGTAGATTGAGCGTATCCTTATAATCCATTGCATTCTCCCTGTGCCGATAGAATAGGGAGGCATTTTTAATGATAATTCGCCGGTATGTCAAGCAGATTGCCCGTCGGACAAGGGCGCGGCCGTGCCGGTGCGTGGCCCGCCGCGCTCCGGCGAAACAGCGGAAGCTCAGGATTTAAGCTTGCTTTTCACCGATGCAATCGCTAAGTCTTCAGGCTTGTTTCCCTGGCCGGCGACCGCCGGTTTCAGCGGAGAATAAAGATTCTGATTGCGGTTCTTTGCTTTGAGCTGCCGAGCTGTTTTGGGAGAAGCCGCAAAGGAGCTGCCATGACGCTGTTAAAAGGAAAAACGATCCTACTGATCGGCGCTGGCCCGACCCGCATCGGGCAATCCGGCGAATGCGACGAAGGCGCGGTGGAGGCCTGTAAAATCCTGACCGAGATGGGCGGCCGGGTCATTGCCATAGATTCCAATCCCGATGCCATCCTCACCGAGATGGGCCTGGCCCACCAGAGCTACATCGAACCGCTGACCATGGAGACGCTGGCCCAGATCGCCGCCGCGGAAAATCCCGACGCCCTTTTGCCTGTTTTCGGGGGAAGTACCGGGCTCCATCTGGCGAGCCAATTGACCCGCCATGTGGCGGCCGACGGAACCAGATTAAAAACTTGGGGCACCCCTGCCCGCCATCTGGACGATCTTCTGGACCGCGACGCGCTCAAATCGACTCTGGCTGCCCTCCAATTGGAAACGCCGCCCATCTTCTCCATGAACGATATGGATGCGGCGGCCGCCAAGGCCCAAGAGCTGGGGTTTCCCATTGTACTGCGTTGTGACGATGCCAAGCTCATCGCCGATGGGGTCATGGTCTATAACCAGGAGGAGCTACGCGCCCAGGCGGCACCGGTAGCCTCCGAACCTGGGGCCGTGCTTCTGGTGGAGGCCTCGCTGTGGGATTGGCGCCAAGTGGAGCTGGAAATTCTTCGAGACAACGGCGACCAAACCATGGTGGCCGGCGTCGTGGAGTACCTGGACAGCGCCGGTATCCATCCCGGTGATGCCATCGGTGTCACTCCACCCCAAACCATCCCGCCCGCCTTGCTCGAAACATTGGCGGCCCATGCCCGCGCCATTGCCGCCCACCTGAACATCCTCGGCAGTGCCACCATCCGTTTTGCCTACGACCCCACGAAAGGGACAGTGCTGGTAACGGCCGTCCATCCGCGCTATACGCGCACTTCGGCCCTGGTGACCCGCGCCAGCGGCCTGCCCATCGCTCGGCTGGCAACATTGCTGGCAGCCGGACTGGTGTGGGGCGATCTGCCGCCTGCCCTCGGCGCGGCGGCAAAGCCGACCCAGCATCGAAATATTGTGGCGGTCAAGTGGCCGCATTGGGATTTCGATCGCCTGGGCGAAATCCCGGACCGCCTCGGCCCCCGCATGCAGGCGGTCGGACAAGCTGTGGGCTTCGGCCTGAGCTTCGCCGAGGCGCTGCAAAATGCCCTGCGCGCGGCGAACCCGGGGTGCAGCGGAT
>JBAQGR010000047.1:0-4005 GCA_049287895.1 Desulfatitalea sp. | reverse complement strand
GTCGAAGATGATGTCCTGGGCCAGGTGGTCGGCGATGAAAGTGCGCAGATGACAGGTCAGGGCGTAGACCACGAACAGGAGCAGGGCGCCGCCCATCAGGCCGTCCAGACCCAGCCCGGAGCGGCCGCCCGCGCCGGTGAGAATACCGTCGACCACCTCTTTCAGGATCCACGGAAAGACCACCGGCAGGTTGTATTTGACGACACCGATGACAGTGGAAAGCACAAGCCGCCGGCGATAGGGCAGGGCATAGGCCAGAAAACGTCGTGTATTTCTTCGGTCCATCTTGGATGAACACTAGCCTATTTTTGCCGAAGGGATCAATTCATATTTTCTGATGGTGCTCTTTGATCGCCCCCGCGGCGTTGGCGGGCGCGGTATGGTCAAATGCGAACGGCCGTGGTATCTATGCGCCATGACTACGATCGCGACGTTGACGGATCTGGCGGAATGGGTCCGCCACACTTTGCAAGGGGGCATCCATCTGGACGCTGTGCTGCGATCCTACCTGGAGGGCACCTTCGGCAGCGCGGAACCGGATGCGCTGCTGGCGGATCCGTACGCCAGCGAGGCGGCCACATTTTTCGAGCTTCTCTTTTCTCCGGATCTGGACGTTCGACAGGACTATGAATCCAGGTGGGGCCACCTGTGCTTTGTCCAAGAAGATCTCCGCGCGCTATTGGAGAGTTTCGAGCGCCCGCCGGTCATGGCCACCATCCACACCGACGGCCGCGGTGAGCCGTTCCGTATGGCGCTGCCGGCCGATGCCGCGGCCGCTTTTATTCAGCGGTTGAACCTCACCTGGCAACCGCCGGCGGAGCTGGAGCTTGTGCTCAAAACACGCCTTGACGATCCGCATCGAACCCAAGTGCGATCGGCCCTGCGGCATAGCCGCGTGGCCTGGCAACCCCATCAGGTGCAACTGGTCGATCTATTTCTGGCCAAAATGAGGCCGGCGGCCGATGGGTTCGAATCCGATTTGGATTTTTTGTGCACCCTTCTGGACGAGTTCGGGCAGGACCAGGCGCCCTTGGATTTCTTGATGGCCAAGAAGCGTTTTTTCTTCCAGGCGTTGTGCAAAGCCCAGGCCTTTGAGAAACGCCTGAGGGCCGGCAACATGGAGGTCTTGATGCTCCAAGGCGCCCGGGCCGCCTACGGAGATATCGACCAGTGGCGTGTCTGGATGCGCCGAGTGGATCGGATCAGCATCGCTCTGTTCGGTGGCACGCGCTACTTTCAAGAGCCCCTGGAGGTCGACATGCACATGGACGGATAAGCACCGGCAGGCAATTGTTTGCAATGCCTATTTACAAACCCGCGCAACTTCAATAAAAATAAGGGCCTGACACTATTATCAACATACCGATGCGTATATGGAGGCGAGGCGATGGCGACAGCAAGATCCCTGCTGGTTTTTACGGCGATGGTGGCAACGCTCTGGGTTGCCCCACTCTTTTCCCAGACCGCCGGCGGCCAGGCCGTCACCCTGGATCAAATCCTCGACGGCATCGAGCGGCGTTATGACGGCAAGGGGTTCGCGGCCGCATTCTTCCAGGAGTCGATCCTCAAGGCGATGCAGATCACCGACACCGCCGAAGGCCGTCTGACAGTGAAACGTCCGGGCAAGATGCGCTGGGAGTACACCATCCCCGAGGCCCAAAGCATCATCACCGACGGCCGCTCCATGTGGATCTATCGGCCGGCCGACAACCAAGTCATGGTCGGCAAGGCGCCCGAGTATTTCGGCGGCGGCAAAGGCGCCGGTTTTCTGTCGGACATCCGGCAACTGCGCAAGAGTTTCACCATCCAGATGCAGGCGGCCGAAAACAAAGACTACTATCGCTTGAAGCTGGTGCCCGTCAAACCCACCCCGGAACTGGCCGATATCGTGATTTCGGCCGCTAAAAGCACTTTCCAGATCGACCAGGTGGTGACCCACAATAGCTATGGCGACGAGACGCGCATCGTGTTGAGCGACTACAAATTCGACATCGACCCGAGCGATGGGCTGTTCAATTTCGCCATCCCCAAAGGGGCCGACGTGGTCAAGATGGACAAGTTTTAGGAGCGACCATGCGCGACGATCAAATCCTGCTGATAGAAGAGATCAAATCCCTGGCCCAACGGCGCAACGCCATCATTTTGGCCCACAACTACCAACCGCCCGAGATTCAGGATCTGGCCGACCTGTGCGGCGATTCGCTGGAGCTGAGCCGCAAGGCCGCCCAGACCGATGCCGATGTGATCGTCTTTTGCGGCGTGCACTTCATGGCCGAAACCGCCTCGATTTTGAGCCCGCGCAAGAAAGTCCTGCTGCCGCGCCTGGATGCCGGCTGCTTGATGGCCGACATGATCACGGCCGAAGCGCTGAAGCTCAAAATCGACAGCCTGCCGCCCATGCCGGTGGTCACCTATGTCAACTCCACGGCCGAGGTGAAAGCGCTCTCCACGGTGTGTTGCACTTCGGCCAACGTGGTCCAGGTGGTCAACAGCCTGGCGGCCGACGAGATGCTGCTGACCCCGGACCGCAACCTGGCCATGTACGCCGCCTCCAAGACCGGCAAAAAAATCCACCTGTGGGAAGGCTACTGTCCCACCCACGAATGGCTCACGCCGGATGATGTGGCCAAGGCCCGCACCGCGCACCCCGGGGCGGTGTTTGTCGCCCATCCGGAGTGCCGCCCCGCAATACTTCAGATCGCCGACGTCATCGCCAGTACTTCGGGTATGCTGCGGCATGTGGCCCAGGCCGCGGAACGGGAGTTCATCATCGGCACCGAGCAGGGGCTGCTCTACCCCTTGGCCAAGGCCAATCCGGACAAATACTTCTATCCGGCCTCCAAGAAGATGACGTGCAAGAACATGAAGAAGATCGGTCTGGAGGACGTACGGCGCTGCCTGGAGAACATGAGCGGTGAAGTCAAGGTGCCCGAGCATATCCGCGTGCCGGCCCTCAAGGCTGTGGAGCAGATGATTGCGTTAAAGATTTGAATGCCTGCCAAGGCTGCGGGTATTCGGCTACCACAACGGAGGGTGCATGCCGCAGACTATGACCTATAGCGACAAGGAACTCGAGTCTCTGCTCGATGATCCGGAGTCGGACCTTGCCGAGCGCAAGGAGAACTGGGCCGGCGATGCACCCGACAAAAGCCGCCAGGCTGTGTGCGCCTTTGCCAACGATCTGCCCGACCACCGCAAACCCGGCGTATTGTTCCTTGGGGCCAAGGATAACGGCATGCCTTCAGGACTTGCCATCACCGATCCTCTGTTGCAGACCCTGGCCGGCATGAAGAATGATGGCAACATTCTTCCGCCGCCGACCCTTGTGGTCCAGAAGCGACAATTAAGAGGGGCGGATATGGCCGTTGTTATCGTGCAACCGGCGGACTCCCCTCCGGTGCGATACAAAGGCCGGATCTGGATAAGAGTCGGCCCCCGCAGGGCGCTGGCCACGGAGCAAGATGAGCGCATTCTCAGTGAAAAAAGGAAGCACAACGACACCCCCTTCGATATTCAGCCCATCCCCTCCGCAACCATTGAAAGCTTGAATCGCTTGCAGTTCGAGCAGGAGTACCTCCCCTCGGCCTTTGCGCCGGAGATCCTGGCCGCTAATGAACGCAGCTACGCGCAGCGACTTTCCGCCTGCCGCATGGTGCTTTCGGCGGATGATCCCGTGCCGACCCTCACCGGCATCCTGGTTTTGGGAACGCGACCGAGGGATTTTCTTCCCGGCGCTTATATTCAGTTCCTCCGAATCGACGGCACTGAATTTTCCGATCCCATCATCGATGCGGAAGAGATCGACGGAACCATCGGCCAGATGGTAAGAAGAATAGATGACAAAATGGAGTCCCACAATCGGGTGAGGGTGGACATTACTTCGGACAGCATCGAAAAGCGCCGGATGGACTATCCCCTGCCGGCGCTGCAACAGCTCATCAGAAATGCGGTGATGCACCGGACTTATGAAGGCACCAACGCGCCGGTGCGATGCTACTGGTTCAA
>JBAQGR010000046.1:0-4219 GCA_049287895.1 Desulfatitalea sp. | reverse complement strand
CGACCAGGGCAAGATCAGCGCCGACCGCATGTCCATGCAGGCGATCCGCGAATACCTGCTCCAAAACCCGGCCGAGGCCCAGGCGATCATGAACCACAATCCGCGCTATATATTTTTTCGCCTGGCCGACAATGGCCCGGTGGGGGCCCTGGCCGTGCCGCTGACCCCCCTGCGCTCGATTGCCGTGGACCGGACCCTGTTCCCCTCGGCGTCCCTGGCCTTCATTTCAGTGCCGGTGCCAAAGGTTAACGACCAGGGCCGCATCGCGCAATGGGAGCCCCTCGATGGTTTTGTCCTGGCCCAGGATGCCGGCAGTGCCATCACCGGCGCCGGTCGCGTCGACCTGTTCTGGGGCTTCGGTCCGAAGGCGGAGATGGCGGCCGGCAACCTCAAGAATGAAGGGCGGCTCTATTTTCTGGTGCTCGATCCGGCCGCAGCGGCGGCGCCCTAAATGGGTATCCGCCTGAATTGTAAAATATTATCGTAGGATGGCGTCCCTGAGCCCCCTTGACAAGGGGGGGTAAAAAACCCTACAAGGGGCTGAACCGATTAAAGGAGTCCTCTATGTTCGGCATCGGCATGCCGGAATTGCTGTTGATCCTGGCGGTGGCCCTGGTGGTCATCGGTCCTAAAAAATTGCCCGATCTGGCCAAGTCGCTGGGCAAGGCGTTGGGCGAGTTCAAACGGGCCACCAACGATCTCAAACAGAGCATCGAGAAGGATACCGGCCTGGATGAGGTGCGCCAAAACCTGCGCGAAACCGGCAAGGATGTCCGGCGCTCGTTCGATGCAACCGATGCCCGGCCCGCATCTGCATCCGGCAATGCCAACGCTGCAGCTACGGTTTCCCCTGCCCCGGACAATGAAGCCCAGGCCGACGCCGCTTATGAAGCCAGCGAGGCGACAAAGCCGGATGACGCCGAATTCGATAATAAGACCGATGCGGCCGAACCCAATACGCCCAAGGGGAACGCTCCCCAATGACCGAGTCGGACAAACAGCCCTTTACCGCCCACCTGGAGGAGTTGCGGTCGCGGCTGATCAAGTGTTTTATCGCCGTGACAGTGGGCTTTCTGCTCTCGTACGGTTTTAAAGAGCAGATCTTCGACATTCTCACCGCGCCGTTGATCGGCGTCATGAAAAGCGGCGACTTTCTAGTTTACACCAACCTTCCCGAAGCCTTTTTTACCTTTTTGAAGACCGCTTTCATCTCGGGCCTCATGCTCGCCTCCCCGGTCATTTTATATCAGTTCTGGATGTTTGTGGCCCCCGGGCTCTATGATCGCGAACGACGCCTGGCGATGCCCATTCTTCTTCTCTCCACTCTGTTTTTCGCGGGCGGCGTCCTGTTCGGCTATTTTGTGGTCTTTCCCTTCGGTTTCAAATTTTTTATCGGTTTTGCCAGCGAAACGATAAGGCCTATGCCGTCCATCCGGGAGTATTTGAGTTTTGCTTCCAAACTGCTGCTGGCCTTTGGTTTGGTGTTTGAGATGCCGATGGTCATAACCTTCCTGGCGCGCCTGGGAATCGTGTCGGCCGATCTGCTCAAAAAATACCGCCGCTATGCCATTTTGCTCTTTTTCATCGTCGCGGCCATCCTGACGCCGCCGGATGTGATCTCCCAAATTCTGATGGCCTTGCCCATGATGCTGCTCTACGAGGTCAGCATCGTTGGCGCACGCCTTTTCGGACGCAAAAAAGCGGACGCCGAAGCGGAGGATGAAGAGGAAAAAGAACCGGCTGCTGGTTAGGAGCACGCTCCGCCTATGGCCGTTGACACCCTTCAAGGGAGTTGATAGAAAGCAAGCGAACTTTTTCAGCAACCCATGTGCAAAGGAGATGGAAAATGATGAAAAAACGGTCGTTGGCCCTGATGGTCACCGCGGTATTGGCGCTGAGCCTGTTGACCGTCGCCGCCATTTATGCAGCAACGGCGCCGGCGGAGATCAAGATGGCGTCTCCCTACGAGCACAAAAAGTCGATTTCCGTTTTTACCCACCAGAAGCATAGCGTAGATTACAAAATCGCCTGCGGTGAGTGCCACCACGACGACAAGGGCCAGCCGCTGACCAAACTCAAGGACGGCGATACGGTTCAGAAATGCTTCGAATGCCACAAAAAGCCGGGAGAGCTGAAAGGCAAGGAGGCCAAAGGGATGTCGGACAAAGATCTTCGGGCCTACCATGCCAATGCCGTGCACGACAATTGCGTGGGCTGCCACAAGAAGTTCAACAAGGAGAACAAGGACAAAGGCAAAACAGCGCCCCAGAAGTGCGAAGAGTGCCATCCCAAGAATTAGGGCTCTCCTGCTGACCAAAGCAAGAAAACAGTTACCACTCCCCGACTGAACGGCGTCCAATCGGGTTTGTAAAATATGAAAGGGCCAGGTGCACATGCGCCTGGCCCTTTATCTTCAATGGCTGGTATAAAGCAGATCCGCCGTCGAGGTTGGGATGATTCCAGCGCGACCTTCTGGGAACAGCGGTCAGCGAAGCTTCCTTACCATCGACATTCACCGCGGCCGATGCGCAATCTCGCATTGCCCCGACCTGTTACCGGACGCAACGCACCCCGCATCCCCACGGTTCGAATTCAGCCTGGCGGCGGATCGCAGCACAATGGCTCGTCTGAGCCTTGATGACCGGAACGGCCTACACTTCTTCCAAATCAACTACCGATTCTTCGCTCTGGCAAGTATTGCCGACCCATCGTACCAAAACATGGTTCGGCTTATCTTGCACCACGCCTTCTACAATACCGCAGGAACCGGCCACCTTACGACTGAACTCTCTGTAAGTAACTATAGCGCCCTGATCCATCATCTGAACACCTCTCAAATTCCTTAACAACTCGAAGAGCAAAAATTGTGCCGGGCTTTTTGGTGCTCACTCCTTTTGGGTATCGCGCTTAAATTACAGCCACATAGCCTCTGACAAGCCATTTGCGACCCGCAGTATGGGCCACAAAGCATGGGTGCCTGTAAAATGGAGTACCTAATTACTATGTTATCAATTACCTACTTTGCTGAAAGCCAAACCTTTGAGGATATGTGGCAAAGAGCGTCGGCCTGCGCATCAAGGTCATGGAACATGCAAATTAGTATGACCACCGAAACGCACGGCAAACGCCCAACTCTATCTGCCAGCACGACCATGGCAATATCAACCCTTGCGACCATTTGCAAGAGGCAAGATGAGGCTTACATATTTCGGCGGTATTGGCCGCCCACCTTATAGAGCGCTTGGGTGATTTGACCCAGGCTGCAATGGCGCACCGTCTCCATTAGCGCCGCGAAGATGTTGCCGCCGCTCAACGCGGTCTGCTGGAGCCGCTGCAAGGCTTGGGGTGCTGCGCCGGCGTTGCGCTGGTGAAAGGCAGCCAGGCGCGCGAGCTGGGACTCCTTCTCTTCGGGGGTGGAGCGGGCCAGCTCGATGGTGAAGTCGTCGGTGAATCGATGCTGGGCTGTGTGGGGGTCGCGGAAGGTATTGACACCGATGATAGGCATCTCGCCGGTGTGCTTGAGAGTTTCGTAGTGGATGGACTCGTCCTGGATCACCCCCCGCTGGTAGCCGGTCTCCATAGCGCCCAACACGCCGCCCCGGGTGGTCAGACGGTCAAACTCGGCCAGCACGGCCTCTTCCACCAGATCGGTGAGCTGATCGACGATGAAGCTGCCCTGGAGCGGGTTTTCGTTTTTGGCCAGGCCCCACTCGCGGTTGATGATTAATTGGATAGCCAGGGCGCGGCGCACCGACTCTTCGGTGGGCGTGGTGATGGCCTCGTCAAAGGCGTTGGTGTGCAGGCTCTGACAGTTGTCGTAGATGGCGCACAGGGCTTGCAGCGTGGTGCGGATGTCGTTGAACTGGATATCCTGGCTGTGCAGGGAGCGACCCGAGGTCTGGATGTGGTATTTGAGCATCTGGGTGCGCGCGCCGGCGCCGTAGAGCTCGCGCAGGGCGATGGCCCAGATGCGCCGGGCCACCCGGCCGATGACGGTGTATTCGGGGTCCATGCCGTTGGAGAAGAAAAACGATAGATTGGGGCCGAAGCTGTCGATGGGCATGCCTCGGGAAAGATAGTACTCCAGATAGGTGAAGCCGTTGGCCAGCGTGAAGGCCAGTTGCGAGATGGGGTTGGCCCCGGCTTCGGCGATGTGGTACCCGGAGATCGAGACGCTGTAGAAATTGCGCACCTTGTGCTCCACGAAGTACTGCTGGAT
>JBAQGR010000045.1:0-3492 GCA_049287895.1 Desulfatitalea sp. | reverse complement strand
AAAAAAGCCTTGCGGGCCGCGGGCCCGGGCGGATCGGGCTTGTCGATTTCCGAGCACACCTGCAGCACCGCCTCCTTGATATCTTCGTCGCTGATCGGCGCGGAACGGATAAAGTCGGCTGCGCCGGCGTATACCTTCAAGGTTTGAACAATTTGCGGGTCCCGATAGGAGGCTAGGCTGAACAGCCCGTTTTCCGGGTTGTAGAGCGCACAGCCACCATAGGCGCCCCCCTTTTCACGGATTTCGCGATGCAGGTAGAGCGAACGCAGCATTTTGCCCAGCACCGCCAGGGTGGGGGCGTCCGGGTGTCCCAGGGCCACCGTGGGAACCGATTGGGCCACGAAAGCAACGGCCGTAGAAGTGCTCCAGCCTTCATAGGGCAGGGCGGTGTCGATCGGCAGGTCCAGAAAAGGAAAGGCGGTGTGGGCCCGGTCGCGCTTGAAATTGGAGAGCACCCGGCTGGCGCCGGTGCGGGCCAAAGCGACATCCACCGCATCGGCTTCACCGATGGCGGCCATGATGAGGTTGTCCGGGGTGAAGATCGTCCGGGCGATCACTTTCAAATGGCCGGCCAGTTCGGCCAGCCGGGCATCGTCCAACTGGGTGTCCAGGGCGCGCACGGTGCGCACCTGATGGATGCCGCTCCAGATTTCAGATAGATGGTTGGTCGGCCCGAACGAGCGCGAAGAGAGGGAGATCGCCAGGCGGTGGCCGTTCTGCACGATCATGGTTTCCAGCCCCGAGCGGTACTCGCCCAGCAACTGCTTCAATCGGCCCCGGTCGCCGCAATCGAACTCGGCGATCAGCTCTTCCACGATGCCGTACATGGGGTCGATGTTGCGCGTAAGACACTTGGCGCTCAATTGGATCAACGGCAGGCAGCGGTGACTCTGGTCGTAGAGCACGCGCGCCTGGGTGTTGAGCCCCAGGCCGCCGGTGGAGGCATCGATGCGCCGGGCCATGCGCACGTAGTCGCATTGCCGGGTGCCCATTCTAGTAAAGGCGTAGCAGAAAAACGGCACCCAGGGCAGCAGCGGTTCAGGCACCGCGGCCGCGCCGGCGGCCGCATTCAGATAATAGATGCCCGAGGTGGGCAGCGCGTAGCGCCACAGCGGATGGCCGGGCGCAATGTCGGTGGGCCGGCAGGCTTCCACCTGGGGCGGAATGTCGGCCAGGGCCAGGGTCGGCAGGCAGGAGGCATCTTCCGGGTGCTCCTGGCGCTCTTTGAGCCGCTGGGCGTCGGTTTCAATTTGCGCGCGGCGGCTTGGGTCCAGCGTTTGCCACAGGGTATCCAATGTATGGCGGACCTGCTGCTCTTCGGTCCGCGCTTGGGTCTGGTCCGGCACCAGGAGCAAGCGCACCCGGTGGACATTGTCCAAAAGGTAACTCTGGATGCGGCCTTCCAGAAAAGGACCGGCGGCGATCTCCTGATGTAACCGCTGGAAATCGGCATCCAACTGTAGAATGCGTTCGGGATCGCCGTCGTGCAGCCAACTGCCGATGATCATCAGCAGCAGCTTGATCCCGTAGGGATAGGGCGTGTTGGAGATCTCCTTGCGGTGAAATTCGATCTGGTGGATGGCCGAGGCGATCGACTCCGGGTCGAGGCCATCGCGCACCAATTGCTCCAGAACGTTGAAAACGATCCGTTCGACGGCCTCGGCCGAATCCGCGGCCGTATCCTTCAAGCCGCAGGAGAAGATCGTGTCGCGGTTGTCGGCCTCATAGCCGCTGCCGTCGCTCAAAGTACTGCCCAGGCCCGAGTCCATCAGGGCCTTGCGCAGCGGCGAGGCGGCGTTGCCCAGTAGAATTTGCTCCAAGACCGTCAAGGCCAACACTTCGAAAGTGTCGCAGATGTCGCAGGCCAGCCATCCCAAAGATATCTGGCACTTGCGTGTCGGGTCTTCGCCGGCGGCCAGCGGATAGGTGTAGCGCGCCATGCGCGGCGCGCGCCAGCGGGGCTGGGCCGGCACCTGGGTCGCCGGGTCGATGCGCTGGAAGTGTCCCATGATCTTCTCGGCGATGAAGGCCAGATGATCTTTCAGCGGCAGATGGCCGTAGGTATAGAAGTAAGCGTTGCTCGGATGGTAGTGGCGCTGGTGAAAGGCGCGCAGCTGGGCGTAGGTCAACTGGGGGATGACCGCCGGATCGCCGCCCGAGTTGTTGCTGTAGGTCGTATCGGGATAGAGGGCGTTGAGCATCGAGCGGCCCAGCACCTGGTCGGGGGAGGACATGGCCCCCTTCATCTCGTTGTAGACCACCCCTTTGTATACCAAAGTACTTTTGTCCGCTGCCGTGGCGTCGGGTTCCACCTCCACGCGATGGCCCTCCTGCTTGAAACTCAGCTCCTCCAGGGTGGGAAAAAAGGCCGCGTCCAGGTAGACATCCATCAGATTGTAGAAGTCTTTGCGGTTTTGGGTGGAGAATGGATACATGGTCCAGTCCGAGGCCGTGAAGGCGTTCATGAAGGTGCTCAGACTTCTCTTGAGCATGGAGAAAAAGGGATCGCGCACCGGAAAGAGCCGCGAACCGCACAGCACCGTATGTTCGAGGATGTGGGCCACGCCCGTGGAATCGGTGGGCACGGTCTTGAAGGTGACCCCGAAGGTGTTCTCCTGGTCCTTGGTGCTGATATGCACATGCCGGGCACCCGTGGCCAGGTGCTCCAGCCGGTAGATCGTCGCATCCAACTCGTCCAGAGAAGTGATACGCGAAACACGATATCCACAGAGGGTGTCGCCGCTCTTCAGATCGGGGTTGTTGGGATCGATGCGTTGGGTCATGAATATTCTTTCTATCTGATGTAGTTGAACGATGGCAACGGTGGATCAAATGCGCTGATAAACGCCGCGGCTCTTGCGTTGGACCTTGCCCAGCTTGTGCAGCCTGAACAGAATGTTGCGTAACTTTTTTTCACCGTACCCGGTCTGGAGTTGAATTTCTGCAAACCCCACCCCGTCCGGGCTGCGCCGGATGATCTCCAAAACCGTATCGGAAGCGGTTTCGGAGGCCTGTTTGCCGGCGCCCTTGGCGCCGACGGCGCGATGGGTCCGGGCAGCGCCGGCCGCCGCGATCATGCGCTCGATGCGCTCCAGGCGCGCAACGATCCCATCGATATCCCGCTTGGTGGGAATGTGGTAGTTATGCATGAAAAACTTGACCATGGCATCGAAGCTGACCGATTTGCCCTTCTTTTTGGCCATACCCACCTCTCCGGATGTGCCGCCCGTCGTGGCAGCGGCCACCAAGGCATATAACTATAAGAAATTTTTGTAACTATCGAGTATATGCCTGCATAGCTAATGAATTGCGCCCTAAAAGTCAAGGGAAAGGCGGCCAACGTCAATTGAATTCCATATCTCCGCGTGTTAGCGTGCCGCGTCGTCGTTCACCAATATCGATCACCGATAAAGGAAACTGTTTGTCATGACCTCACCCCATACCCTGCTCAATGCCTGGAACCTGCGTGCGCGCAAGGAGCTGGGCCAGAAC
>JBAQGR010000044.1:0-2193 GCA_049287895.1 Desulfatitalea sp. | reverse complement strand
AGCGTTACGGATCATCAATGGACGTTTTCCGAACTGCTATCCTATCCAGCACTATGACAATGATATGGGGACATCACCAACTTTTTTGCTTATGTCTCAAATGATCCGGTGAATTGGATAGATCCGTGGGGGCTCATAGAACTCCCTTCAAATCCAGACGGATTGGGGCCTGGATGGAGAGTAGATCCAAAACATCATAACCCTAAGATCAAGGCACGCCGCAGTTCCAGCCGTTCAGCGGGGTGCAGTTTTCCGACCTGAACATCGACGAGTATTTGGCCATACCCGAAGGAACCGGCCTTGTCTATGAATATTCCACCGACGGCGGAACCATCTGGGACGCCATCGTTCCGGCCAAGGAAAAGCGCCTTCCCAACCTGGCTGCAGTTGTCCTGGTGCCGGGTTCGGTTTTCTACCGGCATGAGCAACGATACACCGGCGCTCATCTTCAAGGACGTCAACCTGGTGGGCTATCTCAACAAGACCAGCGGTGTTTACCTGACCCGGGAAAACGCGCTCACTCAGGGCGTGGAATCCACCAAGGCTTACGCGCAGATGGACATCCCCAGTGGTATCACGCTGCAATGGTTCGCCAGCAACGCCGGAGGCGACACCTGGAAAGCGATGACCATCCAGGAGGCCAAGGCCCATCGATGAGAATTGGACCGAGTACACGATGGTGCGCACCTTTACTGACCCTGCCGGCAACAGAGTGTGTTATAAAGCAGTGATGAGCGGTACGCCGCTGGTCTATCCGCGGATCCACTCGCTGGGCGCTATTTTGAGCTATAGTAAAGGAGGTTGGCGATGATCGTTCGACGCAAAGGCGTCCTGACTAAATTCATACCATCGCCGCAGGAAAAACGAGAAGGCCTGATCCGCGACCATATTCTGGGCCTGGTGGAAAACCTTCATCGGCGCATTGAGCGCCTGGAGTGTAAAGCCGGTTTGCCGGACAAAGAATCGGAAGCCTTCAAGTCTTTGTATCAACGCATTCAAAATGACGAGAACCGAAACCTTGAGCTGCATGCCAGCCTCATCACAGGTGGTTCGATGGATACCTGACGGTGCGCCTTCTTATATCACGTTAAAAATTGGTTAGAATACACGAAGACTATTTTTTTTGTTGACATGTGATTTTGGATTTATTAAACAGCGTTCAAAAGACAAGCTGATACAGCTACAGCAGTCTTCTAATGTGTTGCCTATCCGTCTTTCAGCAGTTTCTTTCAGCAGTTTCTTTCAGCAGTTTCTTTTTGTGTAGGTAGGTGGTTGTACGTTTAATAAAATATGGCAAGTGCTGACTATATACTTCAATTTTACTAAAATGGCAAAGGGAAGTTGTGAGTAATACGATGCAACCTAAAACAATTCTTCCAATTCTTTATAAAATGGCAGATGGGCGTTATGTATGATAATCGGATGATAAAAATTGAGGAAATTTTGAACCGTAATTCTTTGAAGAAAATGGAAGTAAATGAAATCATAGAAAAATTAAAAAATGAGAACCCCGGCTCTTATAGGCATATCATCGCCTTGATAAAGAGCATCCTGAATAAAAAGTAAAGTCGTCAAACGGGCACGCAATAGCCTCCCCATCAATATTACCCTATCCAGGTACGCAATAGCCTCCCTGTATAAGTGATATATACATAGTCTGTAAGGGTTCCTATTAGGTCTTAATGACCATCAAGGAGAATTGATATTTACATCCACCCTTACTATAAAGACAAAAAGAAAAGCCAATATTTCGGAAAGAAAATAGAACAGGCTGTTACGTTATAGTTACTGCGTGACTAGTAGTTCGCACCGTATTTTATTCAGGATGCATCATTGTAACTGAAAAAGCGGGTAACCGTTCACAGGGTAAACTCGTTTGCCACGAGAATGGGCTAACATCCTGATATCACAATGCATTTATATGTTTCACAACCTATTGAAATAATTGAAAATAAATCTAGCTTTTTCATTATAGACGTGTTATTCACTCAGTCATGGAACTCAAACGACCATTTTCCGAAGCAGAGTGGCTTGCAACCCCGCAACCGGTGCGGCAATACATCGAGATGCTCGAACAAAGCATCTTGCAATTGACTGCCGCCTTGGCAGAACTCAAAGGGCGGACCGATAAGCTGGAAGAACGGTTGAACCGCAATTCTCAGAACTCCAATCAGCCGCCTTCCAGCGATCCAC
>JBAQGR010000043.1:0-4703 GCA_049287895.1 Desulfatitalea sp. | reverse complement strand
CGCTGGCGCACGGACATGACCGCCAGGGGATGGAATCCCGTTTCGGGGTAAGCCCACAGGTCCACTATAGCCGGCTTGAGCCAGCGCAACATGGGCATGGCAATGGCTTGAAGGGCTTCGCCGATGTAGTAATCCTCCTGCACCGGCTTGCCCACCACCGTGGCCGGATAGATGGCGTCCTTGCGGGCCAGTATCCGCTGCACGCGCAACACCGGATAGTCGGCCGCGGCCGAGTAGTGGCCGAAGTGATCGCCGAAAGGTCCTTCCAGGTGCACGTCACCGGGACGCACCTCCCCTTCGAGCACGAACTCGGCGGCCGCGGGGATGCGATGGCCGGTGGGGGTCCGGGTGATCACATCCAGGGGCCGGCCCATGAGGTAGGCGGCCAGCAAGCGTTCGTCCATGCCTTCGGGCAGCGGCGCTACGGCCGCCAGGGTCAGGGCCGGCGGCCCGCCCAAAACCACGCTCACGGCCAGCGGCCGGCCCGCCTGGGCCGCCTTGTGAAAGTGAAATCCGCCCCCCCTTTCGATCTGCCAGTGCATGCCGGTGCTGGCCCCATCGAAGCGTTGCAGGCGGTAGATGCCCAGATTGCCCTGGCCGGTCTGGGGATCGACGGTGTGTACCAGCGGCAGGGTGAAAAACGGCCCGCCGTCGCCGGGCCAGCAGGTGAGCACAGGCAGCCGCATCAGGTCGGGTGGGTGGAAGCATCGCTCCAAAATCGGTCCGGCCGGAACCCGCCGCATCCGGACGGGCAGGAGGCGCCGCAGGTCACTGCGCGCCCGCCACAGGTTGCCCAGGGAGGGTGGCATTAGCTGATGAACGACCCGCGCCAGCCGTTCGCCCAATGCCTCGGGTGGTGCGCCGCAGGCCAGGGCCACCCGCTGGGGTGTTCCGAACAGGTTGCTCACCACCCGATAAGGCGAACCCTTGACGCGTTCAAACAGCAGGGCCGGTCCCCCGGCCGCTATGACCCGGTGCTGGATGACGGTGATCTCCTGGTTGGGATCGACCTCGGCCCGCACCCGCGCCAGTTGCCCGCGCCGCTCCAGATCCTGCAAAAAAATACGCAAGTCGGTGTACATCAGGCCAGATCCTCCCACGTGGTCGGCATCGGTTGCCCCAATAGCGCCAGCACCCGATCCACATAGGCCGCCATCAGATCGTGCAACGTAATTTGCGCCAGCGTTTTGCCCGGAAACATGAAAAAAGGAGGCGCCATGGGCATAATCACGGCGCCGGCCGTGGCCGCCCGGGTGCAATTCTCCAGGTCGATGACGGTCAGAGGGGTCTCCCGGAGTCCCAGGACCAACAGACGCCGTTCTTTTAAATGGCAGTGGGCCGCGCGGGTGATCAGGTTGTCGGCCAACCCGTTGGCGATCTGCGCCAGGGTGTTGATCGAACAGGGCAAAACCACCATGCCCTGGGTAGGCACCGATCCCGATGAGGGCGGCGCGTCCATGTCGGCCGGATCGTACACCTGGCCGGCCAGGCGGACCAACTCCTCAAACGGACCACATTCGCGCTCGTAGATGGACCGGGCCCAGCGGCTGGCGACCAGGGTGGTGGGCCAGGGCGACCGGGTCAACAGCAATTGGGCTGCATAGGCGCCAGACGCACCGGTCATGGCTACGATGAGGCGCGGTTTTTTGGGCCTGGGCATAGAACCTCCTTGGCAGATGGACTGGACTGTTAGTAGCAGATTCGTCTGGCCGGATAAAGAACGGATCGCGCCTGGTAACAATTCGGAGCTACTTGACTTTTTTTCACGGCCTCTTGTGTCCTGTTGCAAAGCGCGCTAATAGGAACGGCTGGGCGAGTCACCGCAACCCAAGGCGCGTGGCGAAATGGTGATGCACCACCATCCAACGATAGTCAGCCGGTACTTCGGCGCCGCACCAGCGGGGCTTCCGCCGCGCACGCCGGCCATTCAAATCTAAACTTTAGAAGTGGTTTTAAAGCCAGCTATCTTTTCGTCGTAAAGGAGATCCTGTGATGCGCAATTTCCAAAGGTTTCTGTTTGTGCTGCTGTGTCTGGCCCTGTGTATACCCCAGGCCCATGCCGAGGTCGAAAGCGAGGTCGCCGCCACGCTGAAACTGCAACATCCCCCCATCGACATGGAGGTTTCGTTGAGCGGCAAGCGAATCTATGTGCTCGACGATCACGGGCAGGTGCTGATTTGCAACCCTTCCGGAAGCATATTGGATACGATCCAAGTCGGCAGCGACATCGCTCAGATCAAAATAGGCCCGGGCGATGACGTGCTGTTTCTCAGCAATCCCAAGGAAAATACCATCCAGGTGCTCAACCTGACCTTCATCCACACGATGACCCTTTCCGACTCACCCTCCAAAGGGCCTGCCAACGCCCCGGTGGCCATCGTGGTATTCAGCGATTTTCAATGCCCCTATTGCGCCCGGATCGGTGAAATCCTCGATAAAGTGAGCGCGCAATATCCCAAGGAGGTAAAATCGGTTTTCAAGCACTACCCCCTTCCCAGCCACAGGTTCGCCATGCTGGCGGCCAAGGCCACGGTCGCGGCCGACAGCTTCGGTAAATTCTGGGAGTTTCACGACCTGATCTTCAAGAATTACAGCCAGCTCAACGAACAGAAGATCGAAGAGTTCCGAACCATGCTCGACCTCGATAAAGCCAAATTCGACAAGCGCATGAACGACCCCAGGACCCTGGAAAAAATCCAGAAAGACCAGAAAGAGGGCGAAGATGCCGGCATCACCGGAACACCCACTCTCTTCGTCAACGGCCGCATGGTCCGACCGGCCTCTTTGGAAGGCATTAAAGCGGCAGTGGAGAAGGCCTTGAAGGATCTGAAGAAGAAGTAAAACCACCACGATTTCATAAAAACGTCAGTTTGCGTCCTCGACGGATCGCAAGCTGACGTTTCTGTTCCCACTGGCCCGAACTCTTCTTCCGGCCCTGGCCCGGCTCTCCAACAGCCTGCAGTTGATCAACACCCATTGTGTGGGCCATGTGCCCGAGATCGTGGATGGCGATGCGCCGCACACCCACTGGAGCTGCGACGCCCAGGCCTGGGGCGTCAGCGAAGTGCTGCGGGTGTGGAAGAAGTTGGCATAGGACCGAAAAAACAATTGACATGCGGCAGTCGGTTGAATAAAGACAAAATGTCTTTGGAAAGATCTCGTTCCGCCATCCTCCAAACTCTCCGGCCGAACGAGACAAAGCCGACCAAGACAAAGATAGATCAGGCTTCCATCCAATCTCTACAATTGAGCGCGCACCTGATCCTTTCATTTTGGGAAGGTGGAAGTCGCTTTCAGCCTGCCTTGCGGGGTGAAGCCAATCTTGCGGCTTGCATGCCCGGCGCGCACCGGCATTCGATTATGGGGTTGGAGCCGCAGGGCTTCGACTTCATTGAATCAATCAAACCGGAAGGAGGAAGACAGTTATGGCGTTCGACACATTTGTCAAAATCGAGGACATCGAGGGTGAAAGCAGCGACGACAAACATACGGGTTGGATCGAAGTGCTCTCCTATACCACAGGGGTAAACCAGAAAGCTTCGAGCACCGCCAGCAGCGCGGGCGGCGGCAGCACCGGGCGCGCCGACTTCGTTCCCTTTTCCATTGTCAAGCTGCTGGACAAGGCGTCGCCCGGGCTGGCCCTGGCCTGCGCGGCCGGCACCCATATCGACACGGTCACCGTGGAGGTCTGCCGGGCCGGCACCGAAAAAATCAAGTTCATGGAATACAAGCTGTCCGACTGCATCATCAGCAGCGTGAAAACCGCGGGCACCGGAGGCGATGTGCCCGCGGAAAGCGTGAGCCTCGCCTTCGGCAAGATCCAATGGGCCTACACCCAGCAGAATCGCCGGGGCGGCGTGGCGGCCGGCAACGTGGCCGCCGGCTGGAACCTGATGAAAAACTGCAAGATGTGACCCGCCGGCTAAACGCTGTGAAATGGCTGCCGGGCGACGGTCCATGCCGCCGTCCGGCAGGGTGCAAGTGGCTTGGACAAAGGTTCGGGCCGCCGATTCGACTGCATAAAAACCCAAACATTGAATTGATAGGAGACGATCATGAGCGCGACCAGCACACCATGCAAAGACCTGGAGCAGTCTGCCGCTGCCCAAATCATCATGCAAGACTTGCTTGCCGGCGACATCATCGCCACGCGGGCCCACACGGCCAACTCGGCCTTCGTGCGCGGGGCCACCTTGGGAACGGTGAGTCACGCGATTCTTTGTTTAGGCGTAAAAAAAGGCTCCCAGTGGGCCGTGGACGCCATGCCGGATGGAGGCGTCACCAGGGATACGCTTTTTAATAAATTATCCCAGGTAAGCTACGCGGTGGTCTTCCGCCACCGCACGGCCACCCCCGAGCAGTGCGCGAAGGCCTGCGCCTGGGCCGCGCACCAGGCCATGATGCAAAAGCCCTACGACTATAACAGCGCGGCCCGGGCGGGCGCTATCGTGCCGTACTTCAACATGAGCCTGCTGATCATTCTCGCCGACTTAAACATGCCCAAATTCAATGCCAAGATGAATCCCCAGGACCAAGACGCCAGCTTCATGTGCAGCGAACTGGTCTTCCGGGCCTTTGAGGTCGCCGGCGCGTCCCTGACCGACAAACCGGCCTACTGCATGAGCCCTCAGAACCTGTTTAAAACCGACCGGCTGACCTGCCTGGGCCGCCTGAAATGAAGGAGAAGACGACCATGCCGTCAA
>JBAQGR010000042.1:0-5687 GCA_049287895.1 Desulfatitalea sp. | reverse complement strand
GCTTGTCGTAGAAAATCTGGGTGGGAATGCCCTGGATGCCAAAACGCTGGGCCTGCTCGCGATGCTCCCAGACGTCGATGAAGATAATGGATACCCGGCCGGTGTACTCTTTTTGCAGCTCTTCGATGATGGGGGCCATCATCTTGCAGGGAATGCACTTGTGGGCACCCAGATCCACCATGGTGACCAGGCCGGGAGTGGGCACCGGCGGTATGGTGACGCTTTTGGAATCATCGGCCAGCAGCGGCGCAACCATCCAGCCGGTAAGCAGCGTCAAAACATAAAAAAGCCGTTTCACTCTTTTCATCATGCTTCCTTTCTCTTATTCTCCGCATTGATCCAATCCACACCGCTTAACAAGGACCGTAACAGACATCGAAGACCGACGATTTATAAGACACCGACAAACGGATTGGAAATAAAATAGAGGCCCAAAAGGGCGATCACCACCCCGGCACCGCGCTGAAACCAAAGCCCGGCTCCCTGCCAGGCGTTGCTCTCCGTGAGTTTGCGCACCATGGCCGTGGAACTGCCGGCCACCACGATGGGCAGGCAGTGGCCTAGGGCGAACATGGCCATCATCAACGAACCGTAAAGTACTTTTTGCTGCAGAGTGACGATGGCCAGGATCGGAGCGATGAAGCCGAAGGTGCACGAACCGGAGAGGATGCCGTAAGCCAGTCCCAGCCCGAAGGCACCGTGAATGCCGCGCAGCTTGAGACGGTAGAGCAATCCGCCGGACATGGAACAGGCCTGCACGCCAAGCATGCCCAGAGCCACCCAGATCAAAACCATCCCCACCAGCACCTGCCACCAGTTGCCCACATCGCCCAGCATGCGGCCCAGCAAGGTGCACACGATTCCCACGACGGCAATGGTGATGAACAGCCCCAGCGAGAAGGCGCCGGCATACCACGCAGCCCTCCGGGGGTGAACGGCGATCTCCTGACCGCCCACATAGGCCACGATCAGGGGAATGGAGGCCAAATGGCATGGGGAAAAGAGTACGCTCACCATGCCCCATAAAAAGGCGCCCGCTATCGCAACGACCGCGCCGCTGGTCATCCACTGGTTTATCGTGATGAAAAATTGCTCCAGCATGTCCGGCTATCTTCCTTCAATGTTCGATGCGCACCAATCCCCCGATTGAACCTCAGATTTTGCGCATCATATGACAGACGCCGGTCGGCGTTGTCACGGCATGGGGGAAGTATCGGCGCTTGAACCATAGCGCGGCATTGACCAGGGCGATGAGCACCGGTACCTCCACCAGGGGGCCGATCACGGCGGCAAAAGCCTGACCCGAATCCAGGCCGAAAACGGCCACGGCCACGGCGATGGCCAGCTCGAAATTGTTGGAGGCGGCCGTAAAGGAGAGGGTTGCGGACTGCTCGTAGGTGGCCCCGACTTTCATCGAGAGCCAGAAGGAGACGAAGAACATCACCACGAAGTAGATGCACAGGGGGATGGCGATGCGCACCACATCCAAGGGAAGTTGCACGATGTATTCGCCCTTGAGTGAAAACATCACCAGGATGGTGAAGAGCAAAGCAATCAGGGTAATGGGGCTGATCTTGGGAATAAAATGTTTTTCGTAACGCTCGACTCCCACCGTCTTGAGACCGATGATGCGCGACAGCAATCCAGCGAGGAAGGGAATGCCCAGGTAGATAAAGACACTTTCGGCGATCTGGCCGATGGAGATATCCACCACCACGCCCTCTAAACCCACCCAGCGGGGCAGCACGGTTATGAAAAGATAGGCATAAACCGAGAAGAACAATACCTGGAAGATGGAGTTGAAGGCCACCAGTCCGGCGCAATACTCGCGGTCGCCGCTGGCCAGATCGTTCCAGACGATCACCATGGCGATGCAGCGCGCCAGGCCGATCAGAATCAATCCCACCATGTACTGCTGGTGGCCGGAAAGAAACGCGATGGCCAACAGGAACATCAGGACCGGACCGATGATCCAGTTTTGCACCAGGGAGATGGCCAGGACTTTCACATCGCGAAATACAAACCCCAGTTTTTCGTACTTCACCTTGGCCAGGGGCGGATACATCATCAGGATCAAGCCGATGGCAATGGGGATATTGGTGGTGCCCACCGAAAAGCGGTTGATGAAATTCTTGATCTCGGGGAAGAAGTAACCGCCGCCCACGCCCACAAACATGGCCAGAAAGATCCACAGCGTTAGAAAACGGTCCAGAAAGCTCAATTGTTTGATGGTGCCGTCGGTCATGTCTCCTCCTTATGGTCAATCAGTCATGGCACTTTCAATCCAGTTCACACCCATCCAGCAATCTGAACCGGCCCATATACTCTTCGAGTTTTGGGCGCTGGGCCGGGTCCAGCGGCTGGCAGGCGTCGATACCCTTGGCGCCTTCGGCTACCCGGGTGGCGAACACCATGCAGGTGGGTTCGCCGCACTGGCGGCAGTTGGTCTTGGGCAGCAGTTTGAGGATTTCGATGAGCTGGGGCCGGGGAGCGCCTTTGTAACTGGGAACGATCTCTTCGCGTTTTTCCCAGGCCGCGTTGATCTCGCGTTTAAGCCACTCCACGATTTTACGCGCCTGCTCTTCGTCTTTCAGAGCATTGACGGCGATCTTGCGGCTGTGCACGGTAATCAGCTTGCCATGGGCCTTAAAGGTCACCGCCGGCGGCTCCTGGAGATATTCGAAACCCCCCAGAACTGTGTTCAAGTAAGGCAGCGCCGCGCTCACATCCTGCTCCAGATGAGCAAAACAGTGCACGTCCATGGCGCCGGGGTTGCAGGCTGAATTGAAGATCTCCAAACGGTAGTTCTCCAGCAACATGGTGCCGCCTCCCTCTATTTCTTCAGCCATTTGATCACATCGGCCTTGGTGGGAATCTTGCCCACCGATTTTACTTCTCCGTCCACCACCACCGCCGGCGTGCCGAACACGCCGTAGCCGGCGATCTTCATCACGTCGGTGACTTTCTCCACATTGGCGGCCACGCCGGCCTCGACCACCGCTTCATTGACCACCTTTTCCGTTTGTTTGCATTTGGGGCAACCAGGCCCCAGGACTTTGATGTCCATGGTTGTTCTCCTTTTTACATGATGTAATTGAAAATGTAGCCTACCAGCATGATGCCCACGCCGACCACGCCGACAAACGTCGCGATCAAACGCGGCTTGAGAACCTTGCGCAGGATGATCATTTCCGGCAACGACAAAGCGATGACCGACATCATGAACGCCAACACCGTGCCCAGTGCCGCTCCTTTTTCGAGCAGGGCCTGGACGATGGGAATGATGCCGGCCGCATTGGAGTACATGGGAATGCCGATCAACACCGATAAGGGTACCGACCACCATGCCGACTTGCCCATAAACGAGGCCAGGACGCCTTCGGGAACGTAACCGTGGATACCGGCGCCGACAACGATCCCCACCATCACGTAAAGCCATACCTTGCCGACGATATCGCGCACTGCTTCGAAACCGTAACGGATGCGTTCGGGCCAACTCCTCGGGCCGTCTTCCAAATCGACCTTGCCGGCCTGGATCTGATAAACCCACTCTTCGAGATGCCGCTCCATTTTCAGCCGCCCGATGACCCAACCGGCGACAATGGCAATGAAGAGCCCGGTCCCCATGTAGATCGCGGCGACCTTCCATCCGAAAAGGCCATAGAGCAACACCAGCGCGACCTCGTTGACCATGGGGGCCGAGATGAGGAACGAAAAAGTCACCCCCAGCGGTACGCCCGTGGTCACGAACCCCAAAAATAGCGGCACGGCGGAGCAGGAACAGAACGGGGTGACGATGCCCAGCAAAGCAGCCAGCACATTGCCAACCGATTCCCGTTTCCCGGCCAGGATGGTGCGCGTTCGCTCCGGGGTAAAAAAAGAGCGTACAATCCCGACACCGAATACTACCAATGTCAGCAGCATCAGCACCTTGGGTGTCTCGAATATAAAAAAGGTGATGGCGCTGCCTATATGACTGTCAGGTGAAAATCCCGCCAGGCGGGACAAGGCGCGGGTGAAAAAGTCGGCAAAGAGCGCCAGGTTGCTGTAAATCAACCACCAAGCCGCGATCAGCACAGCAACCCCCGCCGCATATTTGCCAATGGGCGGCCGCGCGGATTGACCAAGCGGCACTAACGCGGCCGTTTTGTTTTCAGTGTCGCAGCAGCAGTTCAGGCCTTTGGTGCGGTTCATTTAGAAACCTCCAAACTATCCTTCCGGCGACCTCAAGGTTGGGCCGCTTGGGTCCTGTCATGTAGCGATATAGGTTGGGTCCCACATATATTTTCCCGCCGAATTTCCGGCAGTCGCGCCACCAGCGCCGCCAACTCGGAATCCTCTTCCAGCCAGTGGCGCAGATTGCCCAACAGGCTGGCCACATAGGGGCTTTTGGCCCCATCGGCCAGACGATAATTGACCCACAACCCCTCCTTGGAATATTCGATCATCCCCGCCTCTTCCAATATCTTCAGGTGTTTGCTGACGGTGGACTGGGCCAGCCCGAGGGCCTCCTTGATCTCGCAGACGCACAGCACTCGGCGCTGTAGCAGCTTGACCATCTTGACCCGGTTGGGGTCGGACAAGGCTTTCATAACTTTTATAAATTCTTTCACGGTGCCTCCATATCGTTAAATGGCGATATAACGAACCCATGCAATAACGTCAAGGGAAATATGCAAAAGCTCAATTTTTGATTGACACGGCGTTGAAAATCGTTGATTCTCCGCCGCCTATGTTACCTGAAACCGCTACCCCCAAAACGCAGATCGCCCGCCGCCGCACGTTCGGCATCATCAGCCACCCCGACGCAGGTAAAACGACCCTGACAGAAAAACTGCTGCTCTTCGGCGGCGCCATCCAGATGGCCGGGGCGGTCAAGGCGCGCAAGGCCGGCCGCCACGCCACCAGCGACTGGATGGCCATCGAGCAGGAACGCGGCATCTCGGTCACTAGTTCGGTGATGAAATTCAATTACCATGACTATGAGATCAACCTGCTGGACACGCCCGGCCACCAGGATTTTTCCGAAGACACCTACCGGGTGCTCACCGCCGTGGACAGTGCGGTCATGGTCATCGACAGCGGCAAAGGGGTCGAGCCCCAGACGCTAAAACTGATGGAGGTGTGCCGGATGCGCAACACCCCCATCCTTACCTTCATCAACAAGCTGGACCGCGAGGGCATGGCGCCACTGGATGCCCTATCCGACATCGAAGAGCACCTCCAAATCGAATGTGCCCCCCTCACCTGGCCCATCGGCATGGGCAAGCGCTTCCGGGGAACCTACAATCTCTACCGCAAGGAGCTGTCTCTTTTTACTCCCGGCCAGGACCGTCTGAGCGACGATGTGGTCACCATCCGCGACCTTTCCGATCCACTGCTCGACCAGTTCCTGGGGGGCCAGGCCGACGAACTGCGCGAAGAGGTCTCTCTGTTGGAGGGGGCCGCCGACCCCTTCGACCTGCAAGCCTATCTAAAGGGCAGCCAGACGCCGGTCTTCTTTGGCAGCGCCATCAACAACTTCGGCGTGCGCGAAATGCTCGACACCTTCGTGGAGATCGCCCCAGGTCCGCTACCCAGGCAGACCACCACCCGGATTGTAGTGCCTGAAGAGAAGGCCTTTTCCGGCTTCGTCTTTAAGATCCAGGCCAACATGGACCCGATGCACCGCGATCGTCTCGCCTTTT
>JBAQGR010000041.1:0-2210 GCA_049287895.1 Desulfatitalea sp. | reverse complement strand
GCGGCCTGGGGGAAGAAGTCGATCTGCACGTGGGTCAGATTGAGCGGGTGACACATGGGGATCAGGGTAGCGGTCTGTTTGGCCGCCATCACCCCGGCGATGCGCGCGGTCTCCAGCACATTGCCCTTGGGCACGGCCTGATCGCGGATCATGGCGAACATCTCCGGCCGCATGACCACCTGGGCCTGGGCCCGCGCTACCCGCTCGGTGGGCGGCTTGGCGCTCACATCCACCATGCGCACCCTACCCTGCTCGTCGATATGCGTTAACTCGCTCATCGCTTCTCCTTTTTAGGTGAAGTATTCAGTTTTGCGGGTCACTTGGGTTTTGATGGCATCCAGGGTGGCGCTCAGGGCGGCAATGACATTTTCGCGAATGTCTCCGGCCACCAGCAGCAGCATCACATCGTCGCCCACCAGCAGATCGCGCTCGCCATTGATGGCGACTAAAATCTCCACGATCCCCGGTCGCTTTTTGTTGGCCGCAACCACCTGGCGCAGACGGTCGTGGTCCACCGCCACGCGCAGCCCGCGCACCGGCCGGCCATCCCTGGCCGTGGCGCGCACCACCCCCTGGTGGCACAGCATCATACCGACCCGGGCATAGTCGGGATGGCTTTTGATTTGGGCGATAAGCGTGTTGATATCCATGGCGCGCTCCTGGGTCTTAGAATTAGTGGGTACAGTGCCGACCGCCGACCGAACAGGCTGTTGATGCCCCCTGATATCGTTTTTAAACACCGGCGTCCAGCCCGGATCGCACTGGCGCACAACTCTTTCTTCAATGGTGTGGCGATGGATTTGCCGGAGAAAGCCGTCCACCTCGCTCCGGCCTTCGGCCAGTTGCCGGGCTAACAGTTTCACGCAGCGTTTGGCGTAAACGGCCGGCAGCGGCTGCACGCCCTGGCTGCACGCAAGCAACACACCATCCCAGCGCGGCTCGACAGCCTCAAGCAGCAGTTCGATCACCGGCCGGGAGGGCCACGCCAGGCCGCAACCGGCCACCAGCGCATGGCCATGCCGGGCCGCGAACAGACCCGCGTGAATGGCGCTCAGAATTCCGGGTGGATCGAAGTGATCGCGCACGATCAGCGCATCCTGAGCCAGCACAGCGGCCGGATCGGTCGTGACCAGGAGAATTTCATCCAGCAAGGGAGCCACGATCGCGATCAACCGCTCAAGGGCCACCGGGTCACTCCCGTCCGGCGCGGCCGTGCCTTCCGCCGCAAGGCAACGGGCATCGGCGATGAGGACTCCGCTGATAGGGTATTTGACCATGCGTGGCACCATAGGAGATACAGACCCCAAAATCAAGGGCGGGGGTACCTCCTTGGTCGCCCTTTCCCGCCAGCTTTTGGCTTGCGTGGCGGCGGCTTCTCGGCAAGTGCCGCCTTTTGGGCGATTTTAGCGCTTAACTGCCGTTCCACAAACAAACCGCGACCGGTGAAGGGATCGATGCCGGTGTAGTACATGAGTGTAGCGTAGGTGGAGGGCGAGGGGGTGAAGATCTGCACCTGCTCGGGAACCAGGCGCAGCCTGCGCTCGGCGTAGGCCCGCAGCGCGTGCATCTGCTCCAAAGTGCATCCGGGATGGGCGGCCATGAAGTAATAGGTGAGAAATTGCCGCCGCGGCATGCGCCGGCCGATCTCTTCGAAGAGTTCCAGGAAGGCCTCCAGGCGGTCGCGGCCGGGTTTGCCCATGAGGCGCAGCAACGGATCATCGATGTGCTCGGGGGCGATTTTAAGCTGACCGGAAGTATGATGGCGCAACAACTCTTCCAGATAGCGCCGCCCGGAGGTAGCATCTGCAAGGATCAAATCGTAGCGCAGACCCGAGGCCACGAACACGTGGCGTACGCCGGGGATGGCCCGCAGGGCCCGCAGCAGGCGGATCTGGGGATCGTGATCCACGGATAACCGCTTGCACGGCGAGGGAAAAAGGCAGCTTTTGTCCGCGCAGATGCGCTCCGACCGGCGGCCGCAGTTCATGGCGTACATGTTGGCCGTGGGTCCGCCCACATCCGCAATGATCCCCTTGAAATCGGGATGGCGCGTCAGGGCTTCGGCCTCGCGCACAATGGAGGCCTGGCTGCGCGACACCACCCGCCGGCCCTGGTGGACCGCGATGGCGCAAAAGCGGCACTCGCCGAAGCAGCCGCGGTGGGTGGTCAGGCTGAAGGGGATGGTCTCCATGGCCGCCACCGGTCCCTGC
>JBAQGR010000040.1:0-1900 GCA_049287895.1 Desulfatitalea sp. | reverse complement strand
ATAAAAGCATCGTTGAGCGAAGGTTGGCGGGGCAGAGCGAAGAGGTGATGCACCAGCGCCAGCAAATTCAGAAATTTGCCCAGGAGATCAATGCTCTCAAGGAACGTATCGTCGCGCTGGACAAATTCGAGGATCGCATCCGGGTCCTTGCCAACATCGATCAGACCGGCAATCAGGACGGCTTGTTCGGTGTGGGTGGATCGGCGCCGGAAGATATGAATCCCAACTTTGAGTTGAACCAAAGCCATAAACAGCTGATCAAAGAGATGCACCAACAGATGAAGCAATTGGGAGATGCCTCCCAAAGCCAGCAGAACTCTCTTGCACATCTTGTGAACAAGCTGGAGGAGCAGAAAAATCTTCTGGCCCATACACCGGCCGTCAGGCCCGCCCAGGGGTGGGTGACTTCCTCCTTTGCCTACCGCCAATCACCGTTTACCGGTAAACGCGAATTCCATAAAGGCCTGGACATCGCCAATCATCACAGTACACCCATTGTCGCCACCGCCGATGGTATCGTATCATTTATTGATGAAAATGGTGCTTTGGGGCAAGTTGTGGTCATTGATCACGGATACGGCATTACGACACGGTATGCCCATCTCCAAAAAGGCCTGAAAAACGTAGGCGACCGGGTCCTGCGGGGCGAGACGATCGCCTTGATGGGCAATACGGGTCGCAGCACCGGACCGCATGTGCATTATGAGGTCCGCTTAAACGGCGTGCCGGTCAATCCGGAAAAGTATATTCTCAACTAAAAATAGTGTGATCGAATTTCACACGCTTGGCCCGGCGTAAGCCCCGCTTCGGCAGTTGGGGCCCCACCTCGTTTCGCGCCCACCCAACCAGAATTGCCTTGAGTATGCCCGAAAAATATTTTAGGTTGCCTATGATTTTACACCGGCACCCTAACGCCAACTTGTCTGCTTCGGATAGTGGAAAGCCGAGAAGAGAAGAGGGCGATAGCGGCAATGACAAGACCTACCGATTATGGCCAGGTGAAGCCAACAACAAGGAAGGACCTGATATTCGATGTTGTGGAAACTGCTGACCAATATTTTTGGAAGTAAAAATGAGCGCGAGGTAAAGCAGCTCTTGCCCTTGGTCGATGCGATCAACCAATTCGAATCGCAAATGAAGGCCATGAGTGATCAACAGCTCAGCGCCCAAACCATCAAATTAAAAGAGATGCTGGGACAGGGCGCACCCTTAGATGATTTGCTGCCCGAAGCCTTTGCCATTGTTCGTGAGGCGTCGGTGCGCACAGTGCAGATGAGACACTTCGACGTGCAATTGATCGGCGGTATTTTTCTGCACAGGGGGCGCATCGCCGAAATGAAGACCGGTGAAGGTAAAACCCTGGTGGCCACGCTGCCGGCCTATCTCAACGCCTTGACCGGCAAAGGCGTGCATATCATTACCGTGAACGACTATCTGGCCCGGCGGGATACGGAATGGATGGGCAAGATTTACACCTTCCTTGGATTAAGCGTGGGCACCATTTTACACGGTCTCAGCGATGCCGAACGCCGCGAATCCTACAATGCCGATATCACCTATGGGACGAACAATGAGTTCGGTTTCGACTATTTGCGGGACAATATGAAGTTCGACGTGGACACCATCGTGCAGCGTGATTTGCACTATGCCATCGTGGACGAGGTGGATAGCATCCTGGTGGATGAAGCCAGAACACCTTTGATTATCTCCGGCCCGGCGGAAAAATCGACCCAATTATACTACCAGGTCAACATGATCGTTCCGCAGCTCAAGATGGAACAAGATTATATCAAAGACGAAAAGGCCCGCGGCGTCACCCTGACCGAGGAGGGGGTCGCCGCCGCTGAACGCTTGCTGCAAGTGGAAAATCTCTACGATCCGCGCAACATCGAGATATTGC
>JBAQGR010000039.1:0-1974 GCA_049287895.1 Desulfatitalea sp. | reverse complement strand
CAAGACGAGGTGATCGTCAGCCCTTCGGGGTCCTGCGTCAACATGGTCAAAAACCGCTATCCCGGGCTGCTCGCCGACGAGCCCGAGTGGCAGCGACGCGCCCTGGCCCTGGCCCCGCGGGTGTTCGAGCTGAGCCAGTTCATCGTGGACCGCATGGGGGTCACCGAGCTGGGGGCCGCCTGCCAGAGCACGGTGGCCTACCATGAATCGTGCAGCACCTTGAACGGTCTGGGGGTTTCTTCCCAACCCAAAGCACTGCTACGCGCGGTCGCCGGCACGACCCTGGTGGAACTCAAGGGCGCCGATGTATGTTGCGGCTTCGGCGGTACCTTTGCCAACTCCTTCCCGGAAATCTCCACGGCCCTGGTGGCCCAGAAGGCGGGCTATTTTCTGGAAAGCGGCGCCGACCTGCTGGTGATGTGCGATCCAGGCTGCCTGCTCAACATCCAGGGGTATCTGGACCGCCACCATCCGGGCCGACGGGCCGCGCACCTGGCCGATTTTCTGGCCGACGCCCTTCCGGCCACGGCACGGAGGCAGCCATGAAGGTCACCACCGAGCGCTTTAAGCAAACCGCTTTGGCGGAGCTGGCCGACCCGCGCACCCAGAAGTTTCTGCAAATCCTGCCCCTGCGCCTGTCGGCCAGGCGGCAGCAGGCCTACGAGAGCTTTGCGGACCCTGCGGCAGCCCATCACTATGGTCAGGCCATCCGGGCCGAGGCGATCGCCCGGCTTCCCGAACTGCTGGAAACCTTCGAGCGCAACGCTCTGGCCAACGGCGCGCGCGTCTTCTGGGCCGCAGACAGCCAGGCGGCCAACCGCTACATCGCCGATCTGGCCCTGGAAAAAGGAGCGCGCTATGTGACCAAGGGCAAGTCGATGATCACCGAAGAGTTGGGCCTCAACGCCTATCTGGCCCAACGCGGCATCACGGCCTGGGAAACCGATCTGGGCGAGTTCATCACCCAGTTGCTGGACAGGCCGCCGTTTCACATCGTGGGCCCGGCCATCAATATTCCAGTGGAGCAGATCCGCGACATCTTCCTGCAAAAAGGGGTGCTCGACGCACCCACCCTCGACCCGGTGGCCCTGGGCAAAGCGGCCCGGCGCTTTTTGCGCGACAAGTTCCGCGACCTGCGCATGGGCATCACGGGGGTCAACATCGCCGTGGCCGAGACCGGCACTGTCATCAATGTGGAGAACGAAGGCAACATCCGCCTCAATAAATCGAGTCCCAAGACCCTGGTGTGCGTCATGAGCCTGGAAAAGGTGGTGCCGACCCTGGCCGATGCCCTGCACCAGCTGCGGGTGTTGTGCCGTAGCGCTACCGGCCAGGCCGCCGGGGCTTATATCTCCCTGGACAGCGGGCCGCGCAAGGCCGGCGAAAACGACGGCCCCGAAGAGCTTCACATCGTCATCCTGGACAACGGCCGTTCGGCGGTCTACCAGAACCCCCGCACCCGGGAAGTGCTGCGCTGCATCCGCTGCGGCGCCTGCCTGAACACCTGTCCGGTGTATGGCAAGGTGGGCGGCTATCCTTACGGCTGGGCCTACTCGGGCCCCATGGGCCAGGTGCTGACTCCGGCCCTGCGCGGCCTCGAAGGCATGGGCGATCTGGTGCGGGCCTGCACTTTGTGCCACCGCTGCAAAACCATCTGCCCGGCGGGCATCGATCATCCCGACCTGCTGCTCTACTACCGCTATAAGGATGTGCAGGCCGACCCATTGCTCGCAGGCCAGGGGGTCGACCGCGGAGAGCGTCTGGCGCATCGGCTCCTTGCTCTGGTTGCCGGCCGCTATGCCTTCTGGCGGATTTTCTCCAAAGTGCTCCGCATGGCGACCCGTCTTTTCAAAGACGGCGAAATGCTTCATGGCCTGGGCCCCCTGGGCCGGGGCTGGTTCCGGAGCCGGGATCTGCCGGCCCTGGCCGCGAAGAGTTTCCATGAGCGCTGGCGGGAAAACGAAGCTAAAAAGC
>JBAQGR010000038.1:0-2416 GCA_049287895.1 Desulfatitalea sp. | reverse complement strand
TGCGCCTGGGGCCGTCCACCAAAATCGTCATCGGCCGCAACGAACAGGAGAATGAACGCATCGCCCAATGGTGCGATCCGGCCCACGACACGCTCCTCAACGTCCGCAACCACCCCGGCCCCACCGTCCTCATGCCCGGCGGCGGGGAGCCGCCGATGCTCTTTCTGGCCGCCTGCATCTGCGCCGGCTACAGTAAAGCCCCCAAAGAGGCCCCTGCCGCAGTGCAGGTGGAAACCGTCGGCGGCACGCAAGCGCTCAGCGTACTACCCATCACCCCCCAGGAATCCAAGCGGTTTCTGATTTTATAGCTGATCGCCCCGCCGCTGTCAGGGACGCACGCCCAGAGATTTGATGAAAGCGATGATCTGCCAGCGCTCATGTGGGGCGATGGTGCTGGCCAGGGCGGGCTGACGGCCTCCGGGGATGCCATAGCTGATCTCGTGGAACACTCGTCCCACGGGCAGATTCTGGACGCGTGCCGAACGCAGGTCGCCCGGCGGAGGGGCAAAACTTTGACCGACCGTGCCATAGCCGTCCCAATTCACCCCGTGGCACTGGATGCAGTAGTAGCGATAGCCTTGCCGGCCCTGGACCACGGTGTTCGGATCGGCCAGGTCGAATGGCGGTTGCAGGGTGTCAGGATCGGCCGTGCGGTAGAACAGTTCGCCTCCGGAAAAGGGAACCGTCGTGGCCGCCATGACCGGCAAGGGTGCTTCATGGGGCCGGATGGCCGGGGTTTCCCACAAGCGGCCGACCTGAAGGCTCTCGTCGTACAGGGTCAACACACCGTAAAGCACCAGCCCGACAGTGGCCGCGATGAGGCCGACGCAAAGAATCCGTATCATGGTTACTCTCCCTTAATACCGCGAACGTGCTGGGGATCGGGCAGCGGTCGATAGATGGCGTAGGGCGAGGAGCCCGGCACATCCTGGACCGGTCGGTAGCTCCAGGTGGGCTGCCCCATATCCGACACCATGAAAAAGGCGAAAAACCCTTTGAACAGGATGATGGCCAGCATGGCGGTCAGCCATAGCCATGTTCTCAGCTCGGATTCTGAATGCGTCGCGTGCTGCATATTAAATTTTCACCCCCAACAGACCATGCATTAGAATGTAGAAGAATCCCCAGGACACGGCGCCGGCGATGATGAGCATCATCACCAGTGGATAGGGCGCGTTACGGTCCTGGATGCCATCGCGGAATTGCCCGGCGATCGCGTTCATCCGTTGGTCCGAATCTTTGCCGCGCAAGTGGGCGAAGGCCAACCCCACGCCGAAGACCACCATGAACAGCCATCCGGCGAAGATGTAGCCCATCACATGCTGGAAGTTAAGCAGTTCGAAGAATCGCATAGTCCACCTCGCTTTGTCTAAAAGTGGTTTCAAAGCCTTCACTCGGGTTCAAGGCCAAGGCGGGGTGAGGTGGCCAACCGCAGGAATACATGTAGTATTTCGAGGATTGGGCACCTCGCCCCAACGCAGAAATTGGACCCGAGGGGAGGTTTTGAAACCACTTTTACTTCAAATAGGCCGTATACATCAGCACCGCGGCGCTGGCGGCCAATCCGGCGGCCGCCAGAAAAAACAGTGCGTACATCTCCAGGCGTCCGCGACGCGAGGTCTGAATCGGCGTTGCCCCGGCATCGTCGCGCAGGGGCAGAAAGCGCGCCCGCTGCTGGTCCTGGAACTGACCGTTTTTGAGAGCCCAGAAGAAGAGCGCCAGGGTGATGACCAGGCCGATGGAAATATAAGCAATGAAGTAAGGAAAGTACATTTGTATACCCATTTTTAGGTTGAAAATTGAAATTTGCTTAAAACTTAACACTCAAACTTGATAAACTCTCAAAAAGTCCGCGAACCGTCACTCCCGCGAAGGCGGGAGTCCAGAATGGCTTCAAATGACTGGATCCCCGCCTTCGCGGGGATGACCCAAACGGAACCCCTGTGACTTTTTACGAATTCACAAAACTTAAAGCAGCCGCTAAACATCCCTCCGGCTCCTTTTACCCCTATGGCTCATAAGCCGCATCGATCCCCCGCGGTTCCGTATTGGCATCACTGTCGTTGATAAAATTGACCGCCACATAGTTGCCCACGTCCCAGATCTTTTCCGACTCCAGGTCGCGCTTGAAATAGGGCATGGCCGTGCCGGTGATGCCGTTCATGATCTGGTAGTAGAGAATGCCGCCGCTGATCTCACGGTTTTTCAAAATGGTGAAGTTGAGCGGTGGCGGATAGATCCAGGGCTGGGCCGGTCCCATACCGTCGCCCACCGGGCCGTGGCAGCCCAGGCAAAAATCCTGGTAGATCTTGTGGCCCCGGGCCTGGCCGGCCTCGGTGGTCGGATAGGGGTTGGGCACGTCGCGCCACCCCTGGGGAATGTTGGCGTTGAGCCAGGCCACATTGGCGTCCGGGCC
>JBAQGR010000037.1:0-1515 GCA_049287895.1 Desulfatitalea sp. | reverse complement strand
CCACCACCACCACTACTGCTGCTGCTGGCAGCAGCGGTGGTGTAGGTACCGGAATAAGTGCCGTCGTTCCAGACGCCTGAAATTGCGCCGGATCCATCGATTTCGCCCTTGGCGCTGATATCTTCGTACGAAATCATGATCATATTTCCGGCGCTATCGATCATGCCCATATTGACCTCATCCGTTCCACTTTGGCCGTTGCGTTGGAATTCACCCGAAATGATCCCTTCGGAATCAATGCCGGCGCTCCATGTGCCTGTATAATCGCCGCTGAAGGTCCCGCTGTAACTACCCGCGTAAGCATCGAGGCTGCCGTTGTCCTTTTCTCCGGCAAGGCTGCCGCTGGCGGATTGGTATACCCACGACCCGCTGATGGCCCCCTCCGTGGAAATCGATCCGTCCACCTGCATGCCACAGTATGACACGAAGGAAAAAATTCCGTTTTCATCCACACTGGCCCATCCGGCCACATAATCCACTGTTTGCTGCTGTTCGGACCAGATCACCCCTTCAAGGGAGCCCGACGTGGACACATGCACGATGGCGATACCGGTTATGCCACCACTGAAGGTGCAAGTGTAGGCACCGGCATAGTCTTCGGTCGCGGCAAACAGATTGGAAAATAGGGAAGGAAACAGGAAGATGATAAACACTGCATTGATGCAAGGTACTAACCAACTCTTGCGCATACACGCCTCCGATAAGAAGTTGTCAGGTTTGGGGGTTGGGTGGGTGTAGACAAACGGCTTTGGGTAGCATAAACAGATAAACCTATTAAAATCCAAAACAGACAATTTCCTTGCCTGTTTTGGATAGGATGTCCGTTGTCCGCAAATTACTTCGATATATTATGTGCATAAACTTAGAATCGGGGTCAAGATGCCAGAAATCAGCCCCAAAAGCAAGAACTTACGCGAGCCTCGACACGCAGGGGCGTGCCAAGCGCCTCTTTTACATGACATTTGAATTTTGGAACGGCCGATCGCCGCGATGGGTTGGCTTGCACTCTTGCTTGGCCGCGTCAGGCGGCGTGCTTCTTCACCCAGGCCACATACTGGTTCATCCAGGTCTGCAGGAATTGTTTGCTGTTTGCGCCGATGTCGCCGGCCTTGTCAAAGAAGCCGTCACTGACCTGAATGAATGCCTCGGGCTGGCCGAGTGTGGGGACGTCCAGGTAAGCAAGGACATTGCGTAAATGCTGCTGGGCGAGGGCGGTACCGATGGTGCCGACCGATATGCCTAGCACGCCGGCCGGCTTTCCCGCCCAGGCGCTCTGGCCGTAGGGCCGCGAGGCGTGGTCGATGGCGTTTTTGAGCACGCCGGGCATCGAGCGGTTATATTCGGGCGTAACGAACAAAAGGCCCTGGGCCGCCTTGATGTCGCGCTTGAGCTGTTGGACGGAATCGGCCTGATGGCCATCGTCATCCTGGTTGTAGAGCGGCAGGTGGCCGATGGGCAACTGCTTGAATGAAAACTCCGCCGGCGCCAGTTTCACGACCGCGTTGGCCAGTTTGC
>JBAQGR010000036.1:0-1575 GCA_049287895.1 Desulfatitalea sp. | reverse complement strand
TCGGCGTGGCCATGAACTCCGGCACCCAGGCGGCCAAGGAAGCCGGGAACATGGTCGACCTGGACAGCGATCCCACCAAACTCATCGAGATCATCGAGATCGGCAAGCAGTTGCTCATGACCCGCGGTGCGATGACCACTTTTTCCATTGCCAATGACGTGGCCAAATACTTCGCTATTATTCCGGCCATGTTCATGCTGGCCATGCCGCAATTGGCGGCGCTCAACATCATGCGGCTGGCCACGCCCCAGAGCGCGATCCTCTCCGCGCTGATCTTTAACGCCATCATCATTCCGCTGCTCATCCCCATCGCCATCAAGGGCGTAAAGTACCGGCCCATGGGCGCGGATGGCCTGCTGCGACGGAATTTACTTATCTACGGCCTCGGCGGTATCATCGCGCCGTTCGTGGGCATCAAGCTGATCGACGTCGCCTTGAGTCTGACGGCGATTTAATAGGAGGCAAAGTCATGATCATCCCCCAAAAAACCACCTCTGTATTTCAGCAGATCATAACCTCGGGACGTGTCGCATTGCTCACCATGACTATTTGCTGTTTGCTCTATGGCCTTGTGATCCTATCCTTCGGGCAATGGGTCGCGCCCGGTCGCGCCGATGGGTCGCTGCTGCGCGACGAACACGGCGAGATTGTCGGCAGTACGCTGATCGCCCAGGGATTCACGCGCCCGGAGTACTTTTGGCCCCGGCCCTCGGCGGTGGCGTACAATGCAGCGGCGGCAGGCGGCAGTAATCTTTCGCCCACCCATCCCGAGATTCGCATCAGGGCCCAGGCGATCGTTGCTAAGATGGGCGCCGGCAAAGGCCATCCTCTTCCCGCCGACCTGGTCACCACGTCGGGCAGCGGTCTTGATCCGCACATCACCCTGGCCGCCGCAACCTACCAGGCACAGAGAGTCGCGGATGCCCGCGGTCGATCCGTCCGCTCGGTAACCGCGCTGCTGGAGAAATTCGCCAAACGACCGGGGGGCGCACTCACCCTTGAACCCGTGGTCAATGTGCTGCTGGTCAACATGGCCTTGGACAGGATGGAGCAATAGTATGAGCGACGCCCGTGCCGATAGTTTCCTGCGTCTGATCCGCCGCGCCCAGCGCGGCCGGTTGAAAATCTACCTGGGCTACGCGGCCGGCGTGGGCAAAACGTACCAGATGCTCCAAGAGGCGCACCGCCTCAAGGAGGATGGCATCGACGTGGCCGTCGGACTCGTGGAAACCCACGGCCGAACGGATACCGAGGCCTTATTGGCGGGGTTGGCGGCGATCGCCCGCCGCAAGATCACTTACCGGGGTATCGAGATCGAAGAGCTGGATCTCGATGCGATCCTGGCGCGGCGTCCAAACGTTGTGCTCGTGGATGAGCTGGCCCACACCAATGCACCGGGAAGCAAAAACGCCAAGCGTTATCAGGATGTGGAAGAACTGCTCGCGGCGGGCATCCACGTCATCTCCACCCTGAACATTCAGCACCTGGAAAGCCTGTACGAAACCGTCGAGCGCGCCACGGCCGTCAAGGTGCGCGAACGGATACCGGACCGCGTGGTGGCCGAGGCCGATCAAC
>JBAQGR010000035.1:0-7581 GCA_049287895.1 Desulfatitalea sp. | reverse complement strand
GGGTCGCCGACGACTTCGACGATCTGCAGACATTATGGGAGACGCTACGGCGCAACGAGGTTACCCGGCAGTATTTGTTTCATGTCACGGTGAGCGGCGATGTGCCCCTGGACGACCCGGTGATGCTGTTGTGGGGCTGGTTCACCCGTTTCGATCCGGCCGCCGATCTGCATCCGGCCGGCCGCCGCGTCCAGGGCAACCGGCTGCTGCTCGACTTTCCCATCGCCATTGACGCCTGCTGGAAAAAGGGCTATCCACGGCCCGTGGCTTTCGACCCGGTGGTAGAGAAGCGGGTGAATGAGCGCTGGGAGAGTTATGGGATCAAGTTGGGCTGAAGAGTGAAGGTGGAAGCGAAGATATGAGCGACACGTCGGATAAATTGTTCCAGCAGGCTTTGGGAAAAGGGGCGGACGGCCGACGCATCACACCGGACGAGGCCATGGCCCTGGCGGCCGCCATCACCCCCGAGCGTCTGCACGCCCTGGGGCGGGCGGCCCTGGCCAACCGGCGCCGGCGCTTCGGCGACCGCGCCACCTTTGTCTTCAACCTGCAGATCAATCCGGCCAATGTATGCGGGGCGCGCTGCACCTTCTGCAACTATGCCGCCTCGAAACACGATCCCCACGCCTATGTCATGAGCGAAGAGGAGATCCTGGGCAAGGTGGCCCGGCTCCATCCCACCGAGGCCCATATCGTGGGCGGCCTCAACCAGGTGTGGCCCTACGAGCGCAACCGGGAGCTGGTGCGCCGGCTGCGCGCCCAATATCCCGACATGCACATCAAGGCCTTCACGGCCGTGGAGATCGCTTATTTCGCCAAGACGGCCCGCAAAAGCGAAATCCAAATTCTCGAAGAGTTGAAAGCCGCCGGCGTGGAGGCCCTGCCGGGCGGCGGGGCCGAGATTTTTTCCGAGCGGTTGTGGCGACAGCATTGGCCCAATAAGATCGGGCCGGCCGAGTGGGTGCGCATCCACCAACTGGCCCACGGGGTGGGATTGCCCACCAACGCCACCATGCTCTTCGGCTTCGGCGACACGTGGGCCGAGCGCATCGCGCACCTGTTGATCCTGCGCCAGGCCCAGGACCAATCCCAGGGGTTCGCCTGTTTTATCCCCCTGGCCTTCCAGCCGGGCGAGGGCAACTTCATCGCCCACGGCCCCACCCCGCTGGAGACCCTGGCGGTCGTGGCCATCGCCCGCCTGGTGCTGGACAACATCCCCCATCTGAAATCCTACTGGCCCATGAGCGGCGTGGAAACCGCCGCCGCGGGATTGAGCTGGGGCGCCGACGATATGGACGGCACCATCTCCGAAGAGAAGATCGCCCACCTGGCCGGCGCCACCACCCCCAAAGGGTTGGCCCGCGAGCGCATGACCGAAACCATCCGCATGGCCGGGTTCGTGCCCGTGGAGCGCGATGGCCGATTCGAAGAGATAAAGGTAGAAGGCTGATATGAACCACCCCATCGCCATGATCCCTTATGCCAATATGGCTCCGTATGCGACCCTGGGCCCGCCGGCCGGTTGCTATTTCGTGGCCTGCACGCCGGCTAACAGCATCCAGGCCCTGCAAAGCGGCGCGGTGTGGGCCGCGGCCGTACCCGTGGGCGGGTTGGCGGCCCTGGAAGGGACAGTGGAGCCCGTCGGGCTCTTCGGCATCGCCGCCCACCGGGAGGTGATGAGCGTGCTCTTCTTCTCCGACCGCTCCTTCGAAGGCTTTTGCCGGCCCCAGAGCGTGCGCCTCACCGACGAATCAGCCTCCAGCGTGCGCCTGCTTTACCTGCTGATGGGCTACCAGTGCGGCTTCGAGCGCATTCCCGTCACAGCCGCGCCCGGGGCCGCCGCCAACGGCGACCTGGTGATCGGCGACACTGCCTTGCGCTGGCTCTACCTCTGGGAAACCCAAGGCGAAGTAAAAGGCTATCCTTTCGTCACCGACTTGGCGGCGCAATGGGAGCTGCGCCAGCAACTGCCCTTTGTCTTCGCCCGCTGGGTGGTGCGCGCCGACGCGCCCGCAGCGCTGAAAGACAATCTGCGCCAGTGGCTGGACTCCTTTGCCATCCAGGAAGAGAAGTTGATCGAACGGTCGGTGCCCGGCGTGGCCTCGCGCCTGGACCTGCCCCAGGAGTATGTGCACCGCTACCTGAAGATAATCCGCCGCTGCCTGACTTCGTCGGACGCGGCCGGCCAGGCGCGCTTTCAGGAAGAGTGGCGCATCCACGCGGGCGCGGGCGAGGCCGCCTGGTTCCAGCGCGCCCAGGGCGGCGCTCCCGGAGGTCACGCCCATGGGTAACGGAGCCCTAAATTCAACCGTCCCCGCCGACCGCCTGGATCGCGCCCAAGCCATGGCCCTGCTGACCCGCGCGCCCCTGGGCGAAGTGATGGGCCTGGCCCATGCCGCGCGCATGCGCCGCCATCCCCTCGAGCGCGTCACCTTTGTCTTCGACACCAATCCCAACTACACCAACGTGTGCGTCACGCGCTGCCGTTTCTGCGCCTTCTGCCGGCCGCCCGAGGCTGCCGATGCATATACCCTCACGCCGGAGCAGGTGGCCGCCAAGGTGAAAAAAGCCGCGGACCTGGGGGCGACCACCGTGCTGCTCCAAGGCGGTCACAACCCGCGTATCCACCTGACCGACTGGCTGGCTTATATCCGGGCTATCCGGGCCGCCTGCCCGCAGATCCACATCCATCCCTTCAGCCCGGCGGAGTATCTCTTCATGGCCCAACAGGAGCAGACCGATGTGGCCGCCATCCTGGAAGCGGTCTACGCCGAAGGCATCCGCACCATTCCGGGCGGGGGCGCTGAAATACTTTCCGAACGCGTGCGCAAGCACATCGCTCCGGCCAAGGCCGATACCGGCCAGTGGCTCGCGGTGTGCGAAGCCGCCCACCGCATCGGCTTTCGCACCACGGCCACCATGATGTACGGCCACGTGGAGCGGGACGAAGAGATCGTCGATCATCTGCTGCTGCTGCGCGATCTCCAGGATCGCACCCACGGTTTCGCCAGCTTCATCCCCTGGTCGTTCAAACCCGGCGACACCCCCCTGGGCCGCGAGATCGAACGCCCGGTCCATCCGGCCAAATACGTGCGCATCATCGCCCTGGCGCGCCTGGTGCTCGATAACTTCGACCACATCCAATCCTCCTGGTTCAGCGAAAACATCGCCGCCGGCCAACTGGGGCTGCTGGCCGGGGCCGACGATTTCGGCGGCCTGCTCGTGGAAGAGAATGTGCTCCAGCAGGCCGGCCACCAGCGGGCCACCACCCTGGAAGATGTATTGACCATCATCCGCCGCGCCGGCTTCACGCCCGCCCAGCGGGACTCTTTCTATACGGTGCTGCGCACTTTCGAAGAATAGGGGCGTCCGCGGAATTCGGCTTGAAAAATCTCGATCTCGCTTAACGGATATGAATCGAACCCGCCTCTTGCAAATTCACCACAATCTGGTTAATATCCGGCCATGATTCGTCGCCATATTCAAAAAGCCATCCACATGGCCATGGCCGACACCCCTGTCGTGCTGCTAAACGGCGCCCGCCAAACCGGAAAGACAACGTTGGCCCAGGCGATGGCGGCCGGGTCCGACGCCCAATACTATACCCTCGATGACTACGCCACGCTTGCCCTCGCGGCCGGTGATCCGGCCGGATTCATCCGCAGCCTGAACGGCCCGGTCGTTATCGATGAAATCCAGAAAGCACCCGAACTCTTCCCGGCCATCAAGCTATCCGTGGACAAGGACCGCACGCCCGGTCGTTTTCTCCTGACCGGCTCGGCCAACGTGATGACGTTGCCGCGCCTCTCCGAGTCGTTGGCCGGGCGCATGGAGATTATTCCCTTGTTTCCGTTCTCGGCCGGGGAGATTGCGGGCGCGGCAGAGGGGTTCCTGCCCCGGCTCTTTGCGGGCACCCTTGCCCAGCCGAAACTCATTTCGACAAAAGCGGAGATTGAAGCGAAATTGACCCACGGTGGGTACCCGGAAGCAACGCAACGTGCGACCGCTGCCCGCCGTGAGGCCTGGTTTGCTGCTTATATTTCGACGATTTTGCAAAGGGACGTGCGCGATCTGGCGAGGGTGGATGCGCTCCACGCCCTGCCGAATCTTCTGAAATTGCTGGCCGCCAGGGCGTCGGGGCTGCTGAATTTGGCCGATGTGGGGCGTGACGCCGGGCTGCCGCATACCACTTTGACCCGCTATCTGGTCTTGCTGGAAACCGTGTTTCTCGTCCACCGTCTGCCGGCATGGTCGCGCAATCTCGGCCAACGCCAGGTCAAGGCGCCCAAGATGCACCTGGTGGACACGGGACTTGCGTGTCACCTGCTCGGCGCCGATACCCGCCGGCTGCGAGAAGATCGCCTGCTTTTCGGCCGGATGCTGGAAAGTTTTGTGGTGAGCGAGCTTCGCAAACAGATTTCCTGGACGGAGCCGCGAATTTCGCTTTACCACTTTCGCACCGCCGCCGGGGTGGAAGTTGATGTGGTCTTGGAAAGACCCGATGGTTCGATTGCGGCGATTGAGGTCAAGGCCGGCGCCACCGTGGCCGCTTCGGACTTCGCTGCGCTCAAGATGCTAAAGGGTCAACTCGGCCGGCAGTTCCGGGCCGGCGTGCTCCTCTATCTCGGGGACCAGATCGTGCCGTTTGGCGACAAGCTCTGGCTCGTCCCGGTCCCGGCGCTGTGGGCGCAGTGATATGGAAAAGGTTTGCTCGAAGGTGAAACCGATTTCATTGTAGGACAGATCATCAGGCGTGGCACAGCTTTGCGGCCGAGCCGGCCTTTCTGAAGAATTTCACGCCCCAAGCAGGGCATCTGCGCTATGTGCTCTTCTACGACGGTGCGACCCGGAAGCTCGTGGCCTTCGCCGAGGCCGAAACGTTTGCGCAGCAGTTGATGGTGCTGCATCGTCTCGGCCAGCATCAGATGATCGACACTTTGCTCAACACCCGCCATGCCGACCCCGCGGCCGAGTTGCGGCGGGTTTTCCCTTCCGTGCAAACCGCGGTGTTCGCCACCGAGCGGCCGGACGAACTGGTGGCCGCAATGATCGAACAGCAACTGCCCCTCGCCGTGGCTGCCGCGGGACCGCGGCCCTATGTGGTCAGGCTGGTGCGCATGATCCAATTGGCGGCGCGTAAGTAGGCTGGCAGTGGGGGCGGGCAGCGAAGGACGCTCTTAAGTCCAGAACCACGCCCTTCGGGGCCTCTGTATTGATGGGGTGGCTGCTCAGTAGATACAGGCATCTAAAATGGAAAGCACTTCTGACAGCAGCTCATCATTACTGCGTTCAATACGTTGAGCGCGGCGAGAACGGAAGTCGACCGATTTGACTTGCTCGACCATGATGAAGCCCGTCAGTTTGCTTTCTTTCGGAATAGGTACATGAAAGGGAAAATTGCGATCGGTGTTTGTAATTGGGCATACAATCGCCAAACCTGTGCTTCGGTTGAACAGGTCTTTGCTGACAACAAAAGCTGGACGTCGCCCTTTCTGCTCATGACCGGACTGTGGATCGAATGTGATTGCGATGATGTCCCCTTGTTTGGGGATATAAGCGGCCATCTACCACTCCTCCTTACCAACCGGCGCTCCCCAGTCAACTTCACTGGGTTGGTAGTTTTTAGGAATACGCGCCACAAGGTCCTTAAGTTTATGGCGGCCGCGTTTCCTTTTGGCCGGTGCAAGGATCATAATACCGTCCTTCACGCTGATATCAACTTCATCGCCGACATCAAGCTGCGCATCCGCGAGAAGATTCTTGGCAAGACGAAGGCCCTGGCTATTTCCCCATTTTTGAATTTTTGCAAGCATCCGACACCTCCTTATGTATAGCCCGTGTATAGCCTCTTGGTGCGCAACTATCAAGGCAAATTTCTGGGACCAATGTCCCGGTCGTGCGGCGCCGAATAAGCGAGTTCCGTTCAAATAGCCGCATCATGCTCTTGCGTCAAATCGGGGGACGGATAGGCTGCTGGTCTGGGGCAAATTAGCTGTAATACGCTGTTTATATCAATCAACATGACCACAGCACATCAGCCCGGATCAAGCACGATACCCCGCGGGGCCAGGCGGGCGCCTTGCACCTGATGACAAATATTAGCAGAGGGGAAGTTCTCCCAACGCTCTTCCTGTTTCCAGCTTTTATGTTCCTCTATTTTATGCGTTGTCCGTTTGGAGGGGCGTCGTTCCTCTTTGATTGCCGGTGGTCACCGTTTGGGAACGGGATACCGCTTTGACGGCGATGTCCTGAACCTTTTCGTAGGCCTTTTCAAGTTGCTGGGTCAGAATATCGATTTGGCGCGCCTGGGAGGCGACGGTTTGCTCCATGGCATTGATGCGGGTCTGAAGCACGTTTTTCTCTCCTTCGAAACCCTTTTTGAGCAACTGTTCGTTCTTTGAGTTTTCGGACTTGACCGAATCCACGGCGGCTTTGACAGCCTGGGCCAATTTGGCTTCCAGTTCCTGGGGAAAGGCGGCCACCCTGGCTTCCAGATGATCCACGTGCTGTTCGCGCTCAGTCACGATTTTTTCGCGTTGTTGCAGGTTGGAATGCGTATCGGCTACATGCTGATCGAATTCCACTCGCTTTTTCTGGACTTCTTTTGTCAGGGTTTCCAATTCATCGTTGAGTTTGGCCTTTTGCAGCGCCTGGTCTCTGTTGAAATTGTAATCATTCTCTTCCTTTTCGCGCTTTCGACTCTTTTCCTCGGCTTGTTTCTGTTCCTTCAGGGCGTCCTGGTGCTGCTGTTTTTCACGCTCCCACCGGGCGCGTGTCTGCTGGATATCCTCTTCGAGCCGTTGCTTGTTCTCGGCCATATCCGTTTCGAATTCCGCTTTCTTTTGCTTCTGGGATTCAAGCAGGGCAGCCAGAGTATGGGCGTTGCGCTCGATTTCGAAGATTTCTTGAAGTTCGTTATCTTTCATCTCAATGGCGGATTTAATTTGCTTAAAGCGGTGGGTTTCCGCTTCCAGCGTAAGCGCCAAATCGGAAAGTTCCTTATCTATGGCAATCTTCAGATCGCCGAGGCGTTTGGACACCGAATCCGATGCAATGGTCTCAGCGGCCTGAACGGTTTCCTTGACTTGGCGGTCCTGCTTGACTCTTTCGGGTTTCAGCTCGGTTTTCGACCGGTCCTCAATTTTTTTGATCAACTGTTTATAGGCATCATGCATCTCTTTCTTTGTGCTGGTCGGGGTGATTTTGGGAATATCGTCTTGGGAAGCGTCCATGGGTCCTCCTTTATGAAATGCGAGCACGGTCAAGTTGAATAAGGTTCGACATGATCGGGTTCCGTACCCCAGTTCAAACGCAAAAAGCAAGGGGGATGACTACCGATCCCGGGGGGCCTTTTCTGAAGCGGCTGATAGAACGGCCCCTTTTTCCTGCTAATTGGCGGTCTGGATCCGCATTGTTGACGAATTGGCGTACGATGTGTATTGATACACACTATGGATAGCCGTGAAATTATCAAAATTCTCAAGCATAATGGCTGGTATGAGGTGGCCAAAGTTGGCTCTCATACACAACTCCGTCATCCGGAAATAATGGGACGTGTTACAGTGCCACACCCTAAAAAGG
>JBAQGR010000034.1:0-1728 GCA_049287895.1 Desulfatitalea sp. | reverse complement strand
GCCATGGTCAGCGCGGCGCCATGGATGCGGGTGAGGATGTTCACATGGATGGGAATATCCGCCATTCCTTCCAAGGTGAGTATCCCATTGGCCACATCCACCGTGGCGAGATTGGATTCCAGGCGGACACGGGTCGCCGCCGTCACCCGGCGCGCCACCAGCAGGCGGTCTTGCATTCTTCCGCTGGCCCGGATGCGGATGCCGGTGGTCAGATCGCCAAGCCCCAACCCATCGAACCATGTCGCCGCATCGATGAGAATGCGATAGTCCCCCATGCGCCACTGATTGGATGTCAAAGGTTCGGTGATGAAGCCATCCACCGAGAAGTAATCCACTGAATCGTAATTCTCGGTATCGAAAGCCTGCACGGATTGAGCTGTCAAGATGTCGTCCGTGAAGGTGCCTTGCACCGCTATGGCGCGCTCTTCCACCAACAACTCCGGCGCCACCTGCACCTGGCTGTAATCCACGGTGAGGCCATTGATGTGAAATTGCCGGCGCGGTGCGTTCAGCAGTTCGACGCGACCCTTGATGCCAACCTGGCGGTCCGCTGTCATAGGATCGGCCACCAGCGCGACATGGCCGGCATGGATGGCTCCCAATCCGTCCACCGGGCCGCTGATTTGAAGCACCATATCCAGTGCCAGTGTCGTCAGGGAGATACCGGATAAAGTGGTCGCCTGATCCACAAAAACCGTTTGGCCCATGACGTTCAGTCTGAGCGTCTGGGCGTCGAGCGCTTCGACTGCCAGCACCGGCCCAAGTACGCGGTAAAAGGCGTCGACCCGCAGCGCCGTGCCGTTACTGTCGTCGGCGATGGACCCCTGAACCACCACCTGCTGGCCGATGGGCAGATGGGTGCAAGCCGCCTGATCTCCGGAGCCGGCCAGGGACCCCTCCACGAAGATTTCCGCCTGCTGCGTATCCAACTCGATCCCGTTGACGAAAATGCTGCCGTAGTCGGACACTTCGCCGACCGTCACCCCAGTGCCGCCGACGCCGCCGCTGGCGCTCAAATCTTCCGATCCCGAACCGCAATTGAAAAGGGACAGCATGGTCAAGGCCGCGCCGGCCACGGCTGCCCAGCGTAAAGGGAAGGGTATGAAGGACATTTTATGATTCATTTGATTCATCGGTCACAGGCTCCTCGAAGTAGTATATCCCGACACCGGCCTTGAAGCGTCCGGTGCCGCCGACCTCCGGATGGTTGTCGCGGTCTTGTCGGGAGAGATGCTGGTCCAGTTGTTCCAGAAGTTGCTGGGCCTGATCGGTGGCCATCTGGCGGAAGGGTGCCAGGGCCTCCTGGGGAAGGTTGTCGTAGGCCACTTTGCGTTGCAAAAAGGACTCGGATGAATCGCTCTGCAGATTGTGCCCGATAGTGGTGATTAAGTGGGCCACATCGGTGCCCAGAATATGCATTTTCATCGGAGCGTCGTTGGCCGGCAGGTAGGCGCGTGCCAGGAGTTCCACCCGGCCGTCTTCCAATTGGTCAATGGCCAGGGTGCGTTTAAGTTCATCGAGTACCGCGCGGGCCGGCATGTCTCCGCTGTAGCGTTTCACCAGGGCGCTGAAGCTGGCGGACGGCCCCTGGAAGGACAACGTCGCGGGTCGGCCGTCGGGCGTCTGGAATTCAGAGTCGCGGCGCCACCCGGCGATCACGCGGGCCGCGCGATTATAAGTTTTGCCCAGGGGCTCGCTCTCTTCGGCCGGCCGCGCCATCACCGCTTT
>JBAQGR010000033.1:0-11682 GCA_049287895.1 Desulfatitalea sp. | reverse complement strand
GCACCTCGATGTCGGCTCATCACATCCTGGGGCTGGAGCAGGTCCCAAGGGTTCGGCTGTTCGCCGATTAAAGTGGTACGTGAGCTGGGTTTAAAACGTCGTGAGACAGTTTGGTCCCTATCTTTCGCGGGCGTAGGATATTTGAGGGGATCTGTCCCTAGTACGAGAGGACCGGGATGGACGAACCAATGGTGCTCCAGTTGTCGCGCCAGCGGCATAGCTGGGTAGCTAAGTTCGGATCGGATAACCGCTGAAAGCATCTAAGCGGGAAGCCAACCCCAAGATAAGATATCCCGCAACACTATGTTGCCTAAAGACCCCTCGAAGATTACGAGGTTGATAGGCCGGATGTGTAAGCACAGTAATGTGTTCAGCTTACCGGTACTAATAGGTCGTGAGGCTTGGCCACAAAACAATAAACATAAGTCCTTAACAAGCTTGTAACCCAATCCAAATTGAAATTGCTAAAGCGCAATCAAGTTTTCGGTGGCGTTGGCGAAGGGGATACACCCGTTCCCATCCCGAACACGGAAGTTAAGACCTTCAGCGCCGATGGTACTGCACGGGAAGCTGTGTGGGAGAGTAGGTCGCCGCCGAAAAATCTTCAAAGCCCGGAATCGCAAGACGGTTCCGGGCTTTTTATTTTAAAGAAGTACTACAGACAAGAGCAATATCACCATAGCGCCGGCGATTGCTTCCCGCCAGTTCCCTTCCACAATTGGCCGCTCATGATAATCTGAAGGCCCATAGTACAGTAGAAAGCAACCATAACGATCAGCTCTGCCCCTTGAACGCCCGTTGTGCCTCTTCTTCCAGAAGATGGGCCTGATCGATGTAGCGGGGGGAGTGGTGGAAAATCGTCATCTGCCGGACCTCGGCTGTTCGGGCAATGAGGCCAGCTTGCCGGGCGGTCAGATGAAATTTGGATTGGGCGATGTCACGGTCCTCGTCGAGGAAAGCGGCTTCTATGAAAAGATGATCGGCCCCGAGGGCCAGGGAGACGATTTTTTCTATATTCGTAGAGTTGTAGACCGCATCGGAGACATAGGCTATCTTTTGACCGCGGGTTATCTGGACAATTCTGGTGGCTAATGCTTCCAAAGCAAAAATTCGCAAACCCTTCTCTGGCCCAGCGGAAGGAGCGCTCACTTCGGTGGTCGGGTCAGCGCCCGCAAACAGCAGGGCCTTAAAAGCGTTGAGCCATGGACCGACGGATAAACCCAGTTCTTCAAGCTGGGTTTTGAGGATGTTGACATGGAATCGTTCCTGAAGACAGAAGGCCAGGCAAGGAATTTGATGGTCAAGAAGAGTCGCGCGGACACTAAGGGCCGGCTCATGATGTACTATCTGACCATTGGTAGGTGTTCGTTGGGTTGCGGAGGGCCTAAATCCGGTTCGACAATCAAAAGTTTGGCTAATCATAAGATCGCCATCGATTTCCGTGGCCTCGAGCACCAGGGCTTCTTCATAGTTGTGCACCAGATTCCAGGTATAGGCAGCCAGCTTACCAGCCACGTTGCCAAGAAAACCTTTTGGTCCGTAGAGATGAAGTCGCTTGGACCGGCCAAGCAGTAGGCGCAGGACCCTGTCGAATCCGATGAAGTGATCCATGTGGGTGTGGGTAACAAAGATCCGGTTGATTTTCAGTAGATCGCTGGTGGAGACCGCGCTTAGATCGCCCAGATCAAAGAGCAAGGCTTGCTTTTGAAAGGTAAGGTGGACCAACAAGCCCGGATCGTCAAAAGGACCGTTGATCAGAAGACAATGAAAGGAAGGACGCATAATCCCCTGCGTCAGGGCAAGATTTTGATCACCTGTTGGTTGATGCAACCGTAAATTTCATTGTCAGCCCCGAAAATATCTACGACCGATTTGTGGTTGATCAGTTTTTCCAGCAAAAAGGCGGTGACATAGAGGCTGACCACATTGGGATTTTGCACCAATTGCCTATATGGCGCGACCATGTAGTCAATGTCGAAGTCGTCTGCCCGGCATAGAGCTTCCAGGCATTTGACAATCTGCTCTTCCAGGCTGTTTTTGTTGGTGGTTTCCACCAGTTGGTTTTCCACGAGCTTCATGGCAATGGCACTACCCAGCGTTTCGACATGATCTCGCGCTGAGATGATGGTCCGCCGACGGGCGTGTTCTTTTGATGATTCGATTTTTGACAGGATGCTTGATTCTCGATTGCTTGGCCGAAATACTTTCCCCATAGAACACCGCCCTTACCCTTCAATTTTTAGTCCACGGTCGCTGTCGGTGTTGCCAGCACACAGGCGGCCGCCAAATTTTCAACTAGGCATCATAATGATAAGTCATATGGTTTTCAAGAAAAATTCCATTAGGACGCCTCAACGACCATCTGAATCTCTCGATCACCTCTGTAGCGGTTCCACTGCAGCCTGAAGGCCAGACGCTCAAAGGAGTGGGCCCGTGGGCTATCCGGTGCCAAATTGAACTGTATGGCAGAGATCGGCGGCGTCCCCTGATTGGGTTGGCACAACACCATCCGACGATGGTTTCGGCCGACGATGGCCGCCGTTGTGACTCGCACATCCCTGGCCATGAAAATTGGCGGCGGATTGCCGTTGCCAAAAGGCGACAGACTTTCCAGTTCGTCCATCAATTGCGCCGAGATCTGTTCCAAGTCGAGCTCACTGTCGATTTCCAATTGGGGGCTCATGTCCGTGTTTTTAATCATCTCCGCCACTGCCTCCTCAAAAGCAGTTTGCAGCAAACCGATATTTTTTGTACGCAGGCTGAAACCCGCTGCCAGGCGGTGGCCTCCATATTTCTCCAAAAGATGCTCGCACCGGCCAAGGGCCGCATAGAGGTCCACTTGGGGCACACTGCGGCCCGATCCCTTGGCCATGTCGTCCTTGACCGAAACAACGGCCACTGGACGGTGGTAACGGGCAATCAGTTTGGTCGCCACGATACCCAGCACCCCCTCATGCCATCCAGTGCCGGCCAGCAGGAGGGACTTTTGGGAGGACAACTCGGGCCGGCTGTCAATGTGTTTGATGATGTGATCGTAGATAGCGATTTCCGCATCCTGGCGCCGGTGATTGAGCACATTCAGATCATCGGCCAGTGCAAGGGCTATATCCAGGGTTGGCGCGTTGATCAAGTCAAAGGCAATTTTGGCGTGCGCCATGCGGCCGGCTGCATTGATGCGCGGCCCCAGTCGGTAGGCGATATCTTCGGCGGTGATCGGCGTATGGCGGATACCGCTGGCACTTAGAAGCGCTTGAATACCCGGCCGGGGAGCTCTATTGATTTGCTCTAATCCGGCGCGCGTCAGCACCCGGTTGACCCCCTTGAGAGGCACCATGTCCGCAATGGTGCCGATGGCGACAAGTTCGCAATAGGTCTTAAGATTGGGTTCCGGTCGATCGCACCACCAACCCTGTGCACGCAAAGCGGCGCGCAGCGCGATGACCAGGTAAAAAGCCACGCCCACGCCTGCCAACTCGCTCAACTCGGCGGGTTGGTGCTCCATTTTGGGGTTGATAATGGCATGGGCACCCGGTAGCTGGCCATCGAAGTTGTGGTGGTCGGTAACGATCACGTCGATGCCGAAGCGTTGGGCCGCGGCCACGGCGTCAATACTACTGGAACCGCAATCCACCGTTATGATCAAGCCGGCACGTTCGGGCACGGCCAGTTGCGCTATATGCAGAGGAAGTAAACCATAGCCTTCATCGACCCTATGGGGAAGATGGTAAAAGGCGTCAGCCCCGGCGGCCTTGAGGAAATTATAAAGCACGGCCGTGGCAGTGACTCCGTCGGCATCATAGTCGCCGAACACCAGTATCTTTTCATTGCGCCGGAGCGCGTGTATGATGCGCTCCACCGCAGCCGGCATTGCGGATAGCAGATTGGGTGAGGGCAGTGCGTCCAATCCCTGCTGAATGAAAAGAGTGGCATGCTGAGCCGAATCGATTTGCCGATTGGCCAGCACGGTTGCTGTGATAGGGTGGCACTGGAGGCGTTGCTGGATTTCCTGAACCAGGGCGCGATCAGGCTGCAAAATTTTCCATTGCATTTGCATAGGGGGGCAATATCCTATAACAAGTTGCGGGACAAGGATAAAAACAACACTGAGGCTCTATCCTGAGGAGCGGCCCTTTGGGAGTTGCTCCTGATGGCCAATAAATAGTAAAGGACACCTCTTAATTTCATGAAGACCAGCCGGCAGTACTATCGCGTGGACCGACACCAGATTAACATGGTCAAGTTCATATTTGAGGCTTACGAAGGCATCGCTGTCGTTACTACTCTCGATGCGGCCGCTGGTTGGATTGTTCTGGCCATCGCTCCGGGGTGTGAGCCGACGGCCCAAGAGATCATGGTCGACATGGGTAAACATTTCTTGGTTGAATCTTGCAATGCCCCGCCCGCGGCGGCAGAGGCTTACTGATTGGGGAAAGCGCGGAAAGAATATGAGTACAAAGAAACTATTCATCAACACCATGGGTTGCCAGATGAATGTATACGACTCCGGACAAATTCAGAATCGTCTGGCCCCGCTGGGATTTGAACCTACCGACGATTTAACGTCCGCAGATATCATTATGGTCAATACATGTGCCATTCGTGCCAAGGCCGAACAAAAGGCCTTCAGCTTCCTGGGACGCCTGACACCGTTTAAAGAGAGCAAACCGGAATTGATTATCGCCATCGGCGGCTGCGTGGCCCAGCAAGAAGGTCATAAGATTCTGTCACGGATGCCACATGTGGATCTGGTTTTCGGTACCCATGCCATCCGCCGGTTGCCGCAGCTCATTCAGCGCATTGCCGCCACCCGTTGCCGCATCGTCGATGTGGAGATGGCAGCGGCGATCACCTCCGACGATTTCGCCACCGGCCCCATCACCTCCTCGGATGTATCGGCCTTCGTGACCATTATGCGGGGATGTGACAATTACTGCACCTATTGCGTCGTGCCCCATGTCCGTGGGCGGGAATCAAGCCGTACGCCCGAGGAGATTCTTACCGAAATCCAACACCTGGTGGACCACGGCGTGCGCGAGGTGACATTGTTGGGGCAAAATGTGAACAGCTATGGCCAAAAAGAAGGACTATGCACCTTTGACCAGCTATTGGCTATGGTCAACAGCATCGACGGGCTGGCGCGCATCCGCTTTACTACATCCCATCCCAAGGATCTTTCCGAGGAGCTGATGCTGGCGTTCAACCGCTTGGAAAAGCTCTGTCCCCATATTCACCTCCCGGTCCAATCAGGCGCCGACACAGTCCTACGGCGTATGAACCGACGATATGACATCCGACGCTACCTGGACAATGTCGCCCGCCTCAGGGCCATTCGCCCGGATATCGCCATTACTTCAGACATCATCGTAGGCTTTCCGGGAGAAACCGAAGAAGAGTTCGCGGCCACCTTGCGCCTAATTCAGCAGGTAGGATTTGACGGCCTCTTTGCTTTCATCTACTCGGACCGCCCTAACGCGCCGGCGGTGCGTTTTGAGCATAAAATCGACGAAGCGCTGAAGAAGAAGCGACTGCAAGCCGTGCTCAGCTGCCAGGAGGCTTTCACCCATCGAAAAAATCAATCGTTGACGGGTAGTGTGCAACAGATATTGGTCGATGGACTCAGCAAACACTTGGCCAATGGATCGGAAGATCGTGCATTGCCGGATGCATCGGACGGGATGCAGTGGTCGGGAAGAACCGGCACCAATAAAATCGTTCATTTTGTCCAGGAACCATCGGACGATGACCGGAATCAAATGTTGACAGGGCGTATCATGGAGATCATGATAGAAAAAGCCATGTCCCACAGCCTTTGGGGCCGACCCCTATCCCAGCCCGATGGGTCTTCAGGGAAAGGAGCGCATATCTATGCTGCATAAAGCCAACGTCGCGGGGCTCACCATGGACCCCACCTCCAATACGCCGATTATCATTCTCAAAACAGAGTCGGATGACCAGGCCATCCCCATTTGGATAGGCCTTCTGGAGGCCACCTCGATCGCCTCCGTACTGCAAAATGTTCAGTTCGAGCGTCCCATGACCCACGATCTTTTCAAGAATTTCAGCGATCACCTGAAAATTCAGGTGACCAAGGTGGAGGTGTGTGATCTGCGGGAAAACACCTTCTATGCGTTGATCCATTTTGATAGTGACAGTCAATCGTTTACCTTGGATGCGCGCCCCAGCGACGCCATTGCCATTGCCTTGCGTTTTTCCGCGCCGATCTATGTGGACCAAAAGGTGATTGATAAGTCCAAGCGGGGAGAAGGGGACGTTGAAGTACTCGATCAAAGCGAAGAGGGTAAGAAATGGGCCGAGTACTTGGAAAAGCTCTCCCCTGAAGATTTTGGAAAATACAAGGTCTGAAGCGATAGCAGAGCGATTTTAGAACATTACTGCATTCGGCTTTCTTGCCGGCATCCACCCTCCCATCCTTACCAGGCAAAAAGCGCAACTCCTCAAAGAAAACCAGAACTCTTCCGTTGTTCATAAATTGTCAATAACTCCATATCCAATTGGAATTCCGAACCATTTGGGTTGTACTGAAACCCCAGTCGCCATGCGCCTATGGGGCAATATCACGATATTGCATAATAGTTCCAAATGCTTAAAAGCACGTTGGTTTGCAAATGAAAGAGAGCGCTCCATTTACAAGGATCGCCTTTGACAACCGGTGCGCCATCACTTAGGGTCCAGTAACTTTTGTGCGCATAATTGGCGCCTATGATTGTTGGTTTCAGATCTGGTTATAAAGATCCTCCATTGGGTCCGCGAAAGCGAGGCTGATTCTATATGTTGTGCTTGACAATTGTTGCCCACACTATATAATGCGTTCAAATGCAATTCCTATTTGATTGACCCGCCCAACTACCTATTGGAGGAACTATCGTGAGCAGCGTTCTGGTCATTGACGATGAGCGGATGATTCGCGATCTGCTTAAACAGGCGTTAAGCCGATTTGACTATACGGTGGATACGGCGGAAAGCGCGGTAGGCGGCATGGCCAAATTCGATAGTGGCACCTACGATCTGGTCATCACCGATGTGCGCATGCCCGGCGTAGATGGTCGCTATGTGGTTCACCACATTCGCAGTTCCAAACGGGACGCTACTCCGGTCATCGGTCTTTCAGGGACGCCCTGGCTGCTGCAAAACGGTGGATTTGATGCCGTGTTGGACAAACCGTTTGTACTTCAATCGTTGATCGAAAAGGTAAAAAATCTGGCCAAGGTGCCGGTAGTCGGGTAGAGAGGCTTGGCGGTCGCCCGGGGCGCTGTTCTCGCTCCGAGCGTTTTCATAGAGAAATGGGCCGTTTTCGTAAATGGTGACCTTTTGACCGCGGGTCCGGTGGGTGGCTCCCTTTTCTTCTTGGTATTGATCAAATTCCAGGGCGGGGCAGAATTGTTGAATCCCAGATTGTGCGGGCGTTCACCATTGCGTTCCACTGGACTCCCATTGAAGCTATCTGTATAGGTTGATTCCAGCACAACATGGCCACTGCCTTGGGGACCGCCAAATTTTCAGTAGGAGTGCGTTCTTTTCATCGCTACCGAATTTTGCAGGGGCTATGGGTGATCCTCTTTCAGGAATAGGCCGTGATACTCTTTTTCATCCAAATGCTTGCGCAGCAAAGCGGACATCAGATCGAATAGGGCCGTGAGTTCTTCGTCCCCAAAACGTTTGCGCAAAACGGCCATCAGCGTATCGTCCGAAAATTTCTGCAAATAATAGACGACGGTATTTTCGTCGGTCTCACGGTTCAGGCCGAAGCCGACCATGCCTTGATATGTCTCCACGAAGGTGTGGGAATGTTGCATCCTGTCATCTCCCCGATTAAACCCAAAAGATTTCAAATATCGCACCCATGAAGCATTCGGGTCGAAAACGACCAAGAGGTTCATACGTTATATTGGATCAAGAAGCAACCTGATGGAAAGATACTCGGCAACTCGTGGTGAACCGTTCGCGGACCGGGTAAGGGGCAGCGTCAACAGCAGGTTTTTTTGAAGATCCCCAAATGTGCGCCCAGGCAGTCCGGAAACACCCACATCAGTGAAGGGCCATGTCGCTTGGCAGAGCTTTCCTGCTGCAGATCGAAATGGTTTGCACATGGTGGTGGGAACTGCAGCCACACACTCATGCCCACATGGGGCCAATTCAACGAAGGCAACTGTTTGGGCTTGATGGAATTGGACAAAATGGCTATAACGATAACTATATCGATACTGCCGGCTGGCGGTATGATTCCAGGAGCCCTGGAGGTGCTTGCATGAAATGGAAAGATTCGGGAGAAATACCCGAGCGGGAAGAAAAGCCCAAAGAAGAGTTTTTTGACGAAGAGCATTACTCCCCTTGGACAACACGCAAAGATTCGGCCAAAGGGGGCCGATCGGGTAAGATTCCCGTGGTGTTTATTCTTCTCGGGCTGGCCATCGTGACATCATTGGCGGCATTGTTAATGCTTCTGATGACCAGCAAGGGTGGCGTGGGCAATAAAGAGTTGACCACGCTGGAAGAGCGGGTCAGACAGCTGGAAGAACGGTTGAATAAATACGAGGCCATCGACGAGAAGGTGACCCGTATTTGGGAGCAAGCCAAAGCTTTCGAGAAATTCCAGGAACGCTTTGATCGCAGCGAAGCATCCGCGTCCCTGCGCATGGATCACATCACTACTGCCTTGGAGTCACTGCAAAAGCAAGTCGGCGAATCCGTTAAGAAAGTCGCGCTACCCGCCGCCGAAAAGAAAGCCGGCGATAAAGCGCCACCGCCCGTGGCCGATAAGAAATCCAGCGAGAAGGCACCGGCTCCGGAGACTGGCAAAGTTTTATATCATACTGTGGCCGCAGGCGACACATTTTACAACATCAGCAAGCGCTACAACATATCGGTGGATGATTTGTTCAAGATGAATCAAATGGATAAAAACAGCACACTTCAGCTTGGACAGAAACTGGTTGTGCGCGGAGCAGAGGGTAATTAGAGTCGGTGCAGGAGGCACATATGCTGAGACAGAGCGTCTTGGTGGCGCTTTTGATTTGGGTCGGGAGCCCTTCAGCCGTCCAGGCCGCGGGGGTTGAACTGGCCCTGGGGGCTTGGCAGCAGAATCCCAGCGGGGATTTTTCCTATAAAGCCGTCGGGCCTGAAGATCTTCTCAATGTGGAGGACGACCTGAGGTATGATACTGAAAACCGCGTGCAAGGACGCGTCAAGATCGATATGCCGGCCTTTTTTCCCAATATCTATCTCATGGCTGCCCCGACGGAGTTTGAGGCCACGGGGCAGAAAGATGTAGACTTCTCGTTCGGAGATCAAACATTCCAGGGCTCGATTCCTTTCTTTTCAAAATTCACCTTCAATCAATACGATGTCGCTTTGTACTACGGAGTGCCGTTTATCCGCACCGCCACCTTGGGAAAATTGAATGTCGATTTGGGCATCAATGTCCGCATCGTCGATCTGGAGGTCCAGGTTCGCCAGGAGAGCACCAGTTTGGAGGAAAGCTATGACATCGTTGTGGCTGTACCGCAGGTTTACATTGCCGCGCAACTGACGCCAGTAGAGTGGCTGGGCATTGAGGGCGAAGGTCGCGGGATAGCCATCAATGATAACGCCATGTACAGTCTCATCGGGCGGTTGCGGTTCAAACTCTTTGGACCTGCCTTTATCGCAGGCGGTTACCGCTATGACATCATCGACGTGGACGAGGACGATGTCGTCGCGGATTTTACCATCCAGGGGCCGTTTGCGGAGGTGGGACTCAAATTCTAATCTAATCCTGTTCAGTGCGGATGGTGCGCCCTACGCATAAAGGAGGTATCCGCAACTCGATAACGATTGACCGTGGTATCCGTGCGTTGGCCGACAGCCCAGCAGGTCGTCGGCCTTTTTGTTCGGCGAGGCGTCCCAGTAGGATCAGAAAGCAATTCTCATTGACAACCTGCTGGGGAATCCATAACCTAACCCGGTTTTTTGGCCCCCCCAAAGCACTCTGCCGCAGCCATCGGCAACCATTCGGGGCCCGTGTTCGTCAAGCGAAAAGGAGCAGGCACCATGGTCAATATCCACGACAGCGTCGATGCGGCCCAACAGAAGGCTAATCCCAAAATGGCCCTGGAAATAGCGGTGAAAGAAACGCTGGGCCGGATCAAACGCAAATTCATTGTCATGAGCGGCAAGGGCGGTGTGGGCAAAACCAGCACGGCCGTGAACCTGGCCATGGCCCTGGCCGCCAAAGGCGTCAAGGTGGGACTGATCGATGTGGATCTGCACGGTCCGGATGTTCCCCGCATGCTGGGGTTTACCGGTATCCTCGACCTGAATGCGGAAAACAAGTTGATCCCCATGCGCTATAACGAGCACCTCAGCGCCGTGTCCGTGGAAGCGCTCATGGAAGGTAAGGATGACGCCATTATCTGGCGTGGGCCGGTGAAGCATTCCATGATCCAGCAGTTTATCGGCATGGTGGCCTGGGGAGATCTGGATGTTCTATTGATTGACGCACCGCCGGGCACCGGCGATGAACCCTTGACCGTGGCCCAATCGATCCGGGAAGCCCAGGCCATTATTGTGACCACCCCCCAGGAGGTCGCGTTGGCCGATGTGCGTAAATCCATCAATTTTTGCAAGACAGTCCAAATGAAGGTTTTTGGCTTGATTGAAAATATGAGCGGTTTTGCATGCCCGCACTGCCATACGGCGCTCGATCTTTTCGGGACCGGTGGCGGCGAGCGGACCGCATCGACCATGGATGTGACTTTTTTGGGGCGCATCCCCTTCGACGCCCAGATGGTGGCGTGCGGCGATGCCGGTGTCGCCTTTCAGGAAAAGCATCCCGAAGCAGCGGTGAGCAGAGCCTATGCCCAAATCGCGGAAAAGATACTCGCGAACCTCGCCGGCGGATAGGCGATAATATACCCTCCCATGCATGACTGGCCGTCGGCAACAGCTCATGGTTGCCAAAACAGTCATCTTTATTTATTGTGATGGCTGTCCATTGAATTTCACGCTGTCTTTAGCGGATGATCGCGGATATCTCGACTGAGCAACAGCCATCGCGCCTGACTCACCCTTTTCTTGCGGAAGGGCCGCCCATGAGCCAAGAGACACGCCTCTTTCTTGATGAAATGCCCCACTTCAGGATGCTGCCGGCCCACGAGATGGACAAACTTGCGGCCCATGCCCACTTGTTCGCTCTGGCTCCGGGCACTTTGCTGGCCGAACAGGGTAAAACCCCCATCGAGCATATCTATGTCGTCAAGAGCGGCCAGATCTCCCTATATGACCAGAAGCCTGAAGGGGTTGTGCTCGGTGGTTATATCAAACGCAATGAGGTTTTCGGCGGCATCACGCTTCTGATGAACGGCGGGATATCCTTGCGAACGGTTCGCGTGGATGAAACGACCGAAGCCTATCTGATCCCGCAGACGCTTTTCCTGGATCTGTGCAAGCGTTACAAATCTTTTTACGATTACTTCGTCGAAAATTTCAGCAAACACATCTTCGACCCTTCCCTGGCAGCCATTATCACCTCGGGACAAGCCAAGGTGTTTTTGACGGAGCTGGCCCCTTTCTCTTTTCTACCCGAAAATGAACTGGAGCGAGTGGTCGCGAACCTCTCTATGGTATCTCATCCCAAAGGCGCGCTGCTTTTCAGGCAGGGTGCGACCCGCTTGGGGTATCTATACA
>JBAQGR010000032.1:0-2945 GCA_049287895.1 Desulfatitalea sp. | reverse complement strand
GTCCCTGGCCGCGGAGGTGGGCGAAATGCTCAAGCAACGCGGCGCAACCCTGGCATTGGCCGAAAGCTGCACCGGCGGTCTGGTATCCAACTGGCTGACCCACACGGCCGGATCCTCCGACTACTTTCTCTTCTCGGCGGTGGTCTACTCCAATAAGAGCAAAGTCAAGGTGCTGGGCGTATCCGAAGAAACATTGGCCGGCAAGGGGGCCGTGGACGAGGAGACTGCCCGGCAGATGGCCGAAGGCGCACGGCTCGCGGCCCAGGCGACCTATGGGCTATCCACCACCGGCATCGCCGGTCCCGGCGGTGGCTCGGAAGAAAAGCCGGTGGGCACGGTTTGCATCGGCCTGGCCGGGCCCGGAGGATCGGTGAGCCGCAAATTCGCCCTCTCGTTCGGCCAGCGGCAGATGAACAAGCAGTTGTTCGCTATGCTGGCTTTGGATTTTCTGCGGCGCCACCTGTCAGCAGGAGACAAATCCGCATGAGCGACGGGGAGTGGCAGATGTCCGAAGCAGAAGCAATTGATTCGCTCGAGCAATGGGTGCGCACCGGCTGGCTCGTCGACGGACGCGGCGGCCCGGTGCAAAAGGATCTCTGCCTGGGGCTGCGCGACGGGCGCATCGCGGCCATCGGCCCGGCCCGGCCGGACATGAAGGCGGCGATCGATCTCTCCCATGCCACCGTGCTGCCGGCCCTCATGGATGCCCATGTTCATCTCGTTTTTTCCGGAACCACCGATGAGTGCCTGCGGGCTGCGCAACTGACCTTCACGCCGGATCAGGCCCGTTTGGCCATTATCAGCCACCTTCACGACCATTGGCATTGCGGTGTGGTTGCCGTGCGTGACGGCGGGGATCGCCAGGGAGTCGTATTGGCGTTTCGCGCGCAACGTCCCGTGGAAGTAAAAGCCACCTGCTGGGCCTGGCATGCCCAGGGACGCTACGGCGCCATGATCGGTCGATCGCCTTCCGCGGGTACGCCCCCGGCCGAGGCGATCGCGGAGCACCTGGCCGGCAGCGATCATGTCAAATTGATTCAGTCGGGGATCAACAGCCTCGACCGTTTCGGCGATCAAGGCAGCCCCCAATTTTGCGAAGAGGATCTGCGAGTCATAACGGAGGCGGCCCATGCGGCGCGCAAGCCGGTTATGGTGCACGCCAACGGAGAGGTGGCCGTGCGCATGGCCATCGCGGCGGGCTGCGACTCCATCGAACACGGCTACTTCATGGGCGAAGAGAATTTAAGGCGCATGGCCGACTGCGGGGTCTTCTGGGTGCCCACGGTCATCCCCATGGCGGCCCTGGCCCAGGCGCCCGGATTGAGCGTGACCCAACAAGAGGTGGCCCGGCGTACCGTGGAACACCAATTGGCGCAGATTCACAAGGCCCACAAGCTGGGCGTGGCCATCGTCCTGGGCACCGATGCCGGCAGCCAGGGCGTGGACCACGGGCCGGCCGTTCGGCAGGAGCTGAAGCTCTTGCTCTCCGCCGGCCTGGGTTTGGAAGCAGGGGTGCGCTGCGCCACCAGCCAGGCGGCCCGCTTGCTGGGATGGGAAGACCGGGGCGAATTGGTCCCCGGCCGGCGCGCCGATTTCCTTGTCGTGAACGGACCGCCCGAGCGCTTGCCCGAGAGCCTGGCCGAGATCGAAGCCATGTGCTTCGCCGGTCAGTGGGTGAAACCCCTATAAAAACATCTCGTCCGCCATGGTTCCTTCGGCCACCCGGGTCACCGGCCCGGTCATGGTCGCCTCAAAATCGTCGTTGAAGGTCAATTCGATCCGGCCGCCCGGCATGTGCACGCAGATTTGGCGGCCGCAATGGCCGAGCCGTTTGGCGACTGCTGCTGCGGCCGTGCTGCTGCTGCCCGAGGCCAGGGTGTAGCCCGCGCCGCGCTCCCAGATTTCGATCTGGATATTCTCCCGGTCGATCACCCGCATGAATTGCACATTGGTGCGCTTGGGAAAGCGCGTCTCGACCTCGATCAGCGGGCCGTACTGTTGGGCCTCCTGGGGCGAGGGCGCCGGAGAAAGCACGACGCAATGGGGATTGCCCACCGTGGCCGCACAGAAGGTGAATGCGCGCCCCTCGACCACGATCTCTTCGTTAAGCACCTCCCGGGGAGGACCGCTGACCGGGATGTCGGCACTGTGAAAACTCACCTTGCCCATCTCCACGGTGACCGTTCGGCCGTCCGGCGCCACTGTGCAGGTCACGGCACCGCCCGCGGTCTCCACCGTGAACGGCCGCTCTGCCACCCGATGCTGATCCCACAGGGCGCGCGCGAAGATCCGCAGGCCGTTGCCGCTTTTCTCCGCTTCACTGCCGTCCGGATTGAAGATGCGCAAGCCGAAATCGCACCCCTGGCTCGTCAGGGGGCCGAGCAGGATGCCGTCGGAACCGATGCCGTAGTTGCGGTGGCAGATGCGGCGGATCTGCGCCACTGTGAGTTCACCACTGAGCGCCTGGGGCGCGATGACCAGATAATCGTTGCCCAGGGCGTGATATTTCAAGTAGCGCATGCCATCCCCTCCGAAACGTGACCAGGAGCGTTATTTGCGTCCAATGTCGCGGTTTATCTGCCGGTGGCGGCTTTTCAGGATGGAATCATAGGGATAATGGCAAACGGAATCAATTGGAATATGCAGAAAAGAATGAATTTATCTGCCCCGGGCGGCATTCGTGGTGCGTGAGAAGAGATGGAGGCGGGGGACTCGGTTTTCCGGGCCAAACCGGGTCCCCCCTTGCGCTCAAACAGATGTGCTCAGATTGGCGCCGTTGGTGAAGCGGGCGCTATCCATTGAGGCGGATTGATAGTTCTGCAGCGCGGATGAGATCTCGGCGGAAGACAAACCGCCTTTGCCGTTGCGCGCTTCTTCCCTGGCGGCCTTCAGGGAGCTCAACGCCTCGCTGTGCTCTTCCGCGGTGATACTGCCGTCGCCGTCGG
>JBAQGR010000031.1:0-10090 GCA_049287895.1 Desulfatitalea sp. | reverse complement strand
GCATCCGTCAGGGGTGACAAACGGGCAGCGCCGCTCCCGGGCTGCGGAAAAGCGCAGGGAGACCACCGGCAGACCTGAAGCCGGGCCAGCATAAATGGCGGCATACTGCTCCAAAAACCGGGACCAGGAAAGCTTTATATAAGTTCTGAGTTGTAGGACATCATGAGGTGCCAGGGCCTGGTTGAGATCCTGGCAGCAGTGGTTGAAACAGGCCACGCCCGGACCGCAGGCAAATTGAAACGTTTCGTCCGGAGACAAGGCGATCAGTTCGGGTTCCGGCGCGGGATGGGTGGCTTCATCATTCATGGCGCTGCTTCATATCCGGCTTTGGAGCGAATGTCAAAAGAAGGGCGGTTGAGTTGCAAGGTCGGGTGGGTGCAAAGACAAGTGCAATTAATTTTTATGTCACGCACTATATGTTGTGGTTTTTCGGGGGGCGTCCGCCATATGTTGAAAGAGTGTTTTGGGACCGGCGGAAGATCGGTTTTTAAAAGGCCACGCTGCTGAAAATCATTGACAAGGGTAGTCCGGGATGGTATTCATTCTACCTTATTTGAATTATAACCAGCTGATTTTATATTATAATTTTACAACATAGGCTTAATACCGGTGCGCAGGATCTTGCGGCCGGGCGTCGGGACCACAACACGGCGATCCAAGGGTTTTCCTTTTAGAATAGTCCGAGCAGCCAAGTCATCGGACAATCAAAATGAAGGGGGGTGTAGCACAAAAAGTTTGTCATCGGTTTTTCATTCGGTGTCTGTTGGTTGAATTCAAGAAACCAAATCTAGGAGGTATAGTAAATGCCAAGTTTTGTCATTCAGGAAAAATGTGACGGTTGCAAGGGTGGCGATAAGACTGCTTGCATGTACATTTGCCCCAACGACCTGATGGTCCTCGAACCCAACGCTATGAAGGCTTACAATCAAGAGCCGGATCAGTGCTGGGAATGCTTCTCCTGCGTCAAGATTTGCCCCACCCAGGCCATCGAAGTGCGCGGCTATGCCGACTTCGTGCCCCTGGGAAGCTCGATCATGCCCATGATGGGCACCGAAGACGTCATGTGGACCTGCAAGTTCCGCAACGGACTCATTAAACGCTTTAAGTTCCCCATCCGCACCACCCCAGAAGGTGCCGCCAATGCTTACGAAAGCCTGAAGGGCAAGGATCTGGAAAGCCAGCTGCTCTCCACCGAGGAAGCCGACGGCTACAAGATGCCCAGTCCGAAGACCGTGTAAGGCGGCCAATTGAATCTGTTGAACCCATACACTTCGATTTAATTTTTAGGAGGTATAGATTATGGCATTACCGAATAAGCCTTTGGGTGAACTGAAAGCCGTGCGGGATCCTGAAGTCGTTGAAAAAGAAGTCGATATCCTTATCGTGGGCGGCGGTATGGCTGCTTGCGGTACTGCGTTTGAAGTCAAAAAATGGATGCAGCCGGGCCAGACCGTCCTGCTGTGCGACAAAGCCGCCATGGAGCGCTCCGGCGCCGTGGCCCAGGGCTTGTCGGCCATCAACACCTACGTCGGCGAAAACTCTCCGGAAGATTACGTCCGCATGGTGCGCAACGATCTGATGGGTCTGGTACGCGAAGACTTGATTTTCGACCTGGGCTGCCACGTGGATGACTCCGTGCATCTGTTCGAAGAGTGGGGCCTGCCGATCTGGAAAAAATCGGCCGAGGGCAAAACCCTCGACGGTAAAAAAGGCCAGTCCATGGGCACCTTGAAGAAAGGCGCCAAAGCGGTTCGCACCGGCAAATGGCAGATCATGATCAACGGCGAATCCTACAAGCGCATCGTGGCCGAAGCGGCTAAAAAAGCCATCGGCACCGAAAACATCATCGAGCGCTGCTTCATCGTCGAGCTGCTCCTGGATGCCAGCAAGCCCAATACCATCGCCGGCGCCGTCGGCTTCTCGGTGCGCGAAAATAAAGTCTACATCATCAAATGCAAAACCATGATGGTCGCCTGCGGCGGCGCGGTCAACATCTATCAACCGCGTTCAGTCGGCGAAGGCAAAGGCCGCGCCTGGTACCCGGTATGGAACGCTGGTTCCACCTACACCATGTGCATGAAGGTCGGCGCCGAACTCTCCATGATGGAAAACCGTTTCACGCCGGCCCGTTTCAAAGATGGTTATGGCCCGGTCGGCGCCTGGTTCCTGCTCTTCAAGGCCAAGACCCTCAACGGTCTGGGCGAGAACTTTGCCGCCAGCGACGCAGCCAAGAAAGAGTTGGCCAACTACGCGCCTTACGGCACGGCCGCCATCACCCCGACCTGTCTGCGCAACCACCTGATGCTGTTCGAGATGAAAGCGGGCCGCGGCCCGATCATGATGGACACCGTGAGTGCGTTGGCTGCTTTGGGCAAGACCATGGACAAGAAAGAGCTCAAGCACCTGGAGTCCGAAGCTTGGGAAGATTTCCTGGACATGACCTGCGGCCAGGCCAACCTGTGGTGCGCCCAGGACTGCGAGCCGGAGAAGAAAAACTCCGAAGTTATGCCCACCGAGCCGTACCTGCTGGGTTCTCACTCCGGCTGCTGCGGTCTGTGGACCTCCGGTCCGGATTTCGACTGGGTTCCGGCTGCTTACAAAATCAAAGCCGACAACGGCAAGGTGTACAACCGCATGACCACGGTCAACGGTCTGTTCACCTCCGGTGACGGCGTGGGTTGCTCCGGTCACAAGTTCTCCTCCGGTTCGCATGCCGAAGGTCGTATGGTAGCCAAACAGATGGTGCGCTATGCCAAGGACCATGCCAGTTTTAAACCGGCGCTGAAGCAATCCAAGGCCGAATTGGTGGACCTGGTCTACAAACCGGTGCGTACGTATCTGGATCATGTCGCCTACACTACCGCTGAAAACATCAACCCCAACTACATCAAACCCAATGGCATGATGTATCGCTTGATGAAGGCCACCCATGAGTACGGTGCCGGCACTGCGACCTTCTACCAGACCAGCAGCAAGATGCTGGAAGTGGTCATGGATCTGTTGAAGACCATGCGCGAAGACTGCACCAAGATGGCTGCCGGTGACCTGCACGAACTGATGCGCGCCTGGGAGATCGAACACCGTATCTGGACGGTGGAATCTCACCTGCGTCACATCCAGTTCCGTAAAGAGACCCGCTATCCGGGCTTCTACTATCAGGCCGATTACCCCGGACAGGATGACAAGAACTGGTTCTGCTTCGTCAACTCCAAGTTCGACCCGGCGAAGAAAGAATGGTCAGTCTTCAAAAAAGACTACATCAAGATCATCCCGTAATGGGCGCGTGTCGGTTGTGCGCTAAGTACTGACACCTTATACCTCCAGGCGCCTTCGTGCGCCTGGAGGTTTTTATTAACCGCTCCAATAAATGCCTGCCGTACCATCGGGTCAGGCGATAGCCCTTTTGCCCGGCGCAAGTCCGGCCGACGCGGGCAAGCCCGTCGCTGGAACGTGAAGCCGATCCCTGGAGCGCAACCGATCCAGGGATCGGCTGCACGGTTCAAGATCCAAGGGTATCGCCTGACCGCCGTGGTGCGCGGTCGGTTTATTAATACACTTTCTTGAAGCGGCTTCCGGGTCTTTATCGCGGCCGGTGGAAACTGCTTCTGCCAAATTCAGAACGCACGGAGGGATAGCATGACAAGTGAAAACAAAGCCCCTGCGAGTGGAAGCATCGTGGTGGTCGGCGGCGGCATCAGCGGCCTGACTACGGCCATCGAAGCCGCCGAAGTGGGGTATGAAGTCTACCTGGTGGAGAGAAATCCCTATTTGGGCGGACGCGTGGCTCAGCTCAATCAGTACTTCCCCAAGCTGTGCCCGCCGACCTGCGGATTGGAGATCAATTTCCGCCGCATCAAAGACAATCCGCGCATCAAGGTGCTCACCCTGGCGCAGGTGGAAAAGGTGGAAGGCACCCCCGGCAACTACAACGTCGCCGTCCGCCTCGATCCGCGCTACGTGAATGAAAAATGCACTTGCTGCGGTGCGTGTGCCGCTGCGTGCGGTACTGAGATCAGTGACGATTTCAACTTCGGCATGAGCACCACCAAGGGCGCGCACCTTCCGTTCGAAATGGCCTTTCCGGCGCGCTACGTCCTTTCCAAGCAGATCATCGGCACCGACGACGCCCAGAAAGCCAAGGCGGCTTGCAAGTACGACGCCATCGATCTGGAGATGCAGTCCAAGACCATGAATCTGCAGGCGGGCGCCGTGGTGTGGGCCACCGGTTGGGAGCCTTACGACGCCAAGAAGATCGACAACCTGGGCTTTGGCCAGTACGACAACATCATCACCAACATGATGATGGAACGGTTGGCCTCCCCCAACGGTCCGTCCAAGGGCATCATCACGAGGCCGTCGGACGACAAGGCGCCCCAGAGCGTGGCGTTCGTGCAGTGCGCCGGCTCGCGCGACGAGAACCATCTGCCCTACTGTTCGTACATCTGCTGCATGGCCTCCCTGAAACAGGCCACCTATGTCCGCGCGCGCTATCCGGAGACCAAGATCTACATCTTCTACATCGATCTGCGCGCTCCCGGCCAACGCTACGAGAAGTTTTACAAGGCCATCAAGGCCGATGACAAAGTCTTCTTCATCAAAGGCAAGGTCGCCGAAGTGAGCGAAGATCCGGCCACCAAAAACATTACCGTCATTGCGGAAAATGCCGTGACCGGCGAAAAGATAAAGCAAACCGTGGATATGGTGGTCCTTGCCACCGGCATGCAGCCCACGGCCGCCAACGCCAAACCGGCGGCGGATCTGAAGTACACCGCCGACGGATTCATCATCAATGATTTTGAAAAGGGCGGCATGTTTGCTGCGGGATGCGCCAACAAGCCGGCGGATGTGGTGTCATCCAATCAGAATGCGACCGGCATGGCCCTGAAGGCCATCCAAACCCTGGCAAGGAAGTAGGAGGTCATCCATGGATAAAAAATATGGTGTCTATATATGTGAAGGTTGCGGTATCGGCGAGTCCCTGGACGTAGCGGCGATCAAGGGCGTTGCCGAAGAGGAAGGGTTGACTACCAAAACCCATCCGATTCTATGCGGCGCCGACGGCGTCGCCATGTTGCAAAAAGAGATCGCCGGCGGCGTCAATACCCTTATCCTGTGCGCCTGTTCGCGGCGCGTGCATTTCGATACGTTCCGGTTTCCGGGCTGTATCGTGGATCGTGTCAGCCTGCGCGAAGGCGTGGCCTGGTCCCATCCGCGCGACAAGTTCCCGGCGCTGACCGAAGAGCAGAAGGCGGACGCCGACTATTTCGACCGCGTGCAGATGATGGCCGAAGATTACCTGCGCATGGGCATGGCCCGCGTGCAGAAGGTCAATCTGCCCGAGCCGTTCAAGTTGGAAAAGACGTCCGAGAAGATCCTGGTGATCGGCGGCGGCATCACCGGCCTGAGCGCGGCCCTGGATGCGGCCAAGGCCGGCTACGCGGTGACCATCGTGGAAAAAGCGGATCGCCTGGGCGGCGCGGCCCTCAATTGGCGCAGCCAGCTGCCCATCGCCGATCCGTATGACCGACTGATTCCACCGGTCGTCGAAGAGAAGATCCGGGCCGTGCAGGCCGATCCCAAAATCACGGTCAAGACAGCCACCATGGTGGCGCGTTTGGCCGGACAACCCGGCGAGTTCACGGTCACCTTCAAGAAGCCGGGCGAGAAGATCGAGTTCGACGTGCCCTATCCCCTGCCGCCGGAGATGCGCGTGGATGCTTCGGGCAAAGAGCTGGATGCCGAGACCCTGAACAAGAAGTACATGGAGTACAACGAGGGCCGGGCGGACATCCTGACCCTCGACCCCAACGGCGAGTTGTTCGGCGCCGTGGTGTTGGCGGCCGGCTGGCGGCCGGACACCATCGAAGGCGAAGCATACGAGCATCTGGGCGTGGGACAGAGCCCGGACGTGGTGACCAATGCCCAATTCGAAGCCATCGCCAAAAAGGGCAAGATCGTGCGGCCCTCGGACGGCAAACCGGCCAAGTCGGTGGTCTTCGTGCAGAGCCCGGGCAAAGACACGGACGACAGCGATTTCGCCTATGCCGGCGCCGTGACCAGCCTGGTGAGCCTCAAACAAGCCAAATATGTGCGCAACGATTACGAAGACGGCAAGGCCTATGTCTTCTACCAGCACATGCGCACCCCCGGCTTGAACGAAAACTTCTACAAGAGCATTCAGCAGGATCCGGGCATCTTCCTGACCAAGGGCAATGTGGTCAAGGTCGCCAAGAACGGCGGCGGCCTGATTGTCGAAGCCAGCGACACCCTGCTGGGCAAACAGCTCAAGGTCAAGGCCGACATGGTGGTCCTGGCCGCCGGCATGGTGCCGGCCACCAAGGACGACCCGGTGGTCAACATGGCCTATCGCCAGGGGCCGGCCTTCCGCGACATCGATCTATTCAACGGCTATTGTGATTCCAACTTCATCTGCTTTCCCTACGAGACCCAACGCACCGGCATTTACGCCGCCGGCGCCGTGCGACGCGGCATGACCACCGAAGAGGCCATGGAAGATGCCACCGGCGCGGCCCTCAAGGCCATCCAGTGCATCACTTCCACCAACCGCGGCGTGGCGGTTCATCCGCGTTCGGGGGATATGACCTTTCCCGATTTCTTCTTCCAGCGCTGCACCCAGTGCAAACGGTGCACCCAGGAGTGCCCCTTCGGCGCCCTGGACGACGATGCCAAGGGAACGCCTAAGCCCAATCCCACGCGTTGCCGGCGTTGCGGCACCTGCATGGGGGCCTGCCCCGAGCGCATCATCGGTTTTGCCGACTACAACGTCGACAGCATCGGCTCCATGGTCAAGGCCGTCAAGGTGCCCTCGGCCGACGATTACTCCGAACCGCCCTTCCGCATTCTGGGGTTGGTGTGCGAAAACGACGCCCTGCCGGCACTGGATATCGCCGCGCTCAACAAGCTCTCCTATTCGGCCGATGTGCGCTTGATTCCGGTGCGCTGTCTGGGATCGGTCAACGTCATCTGGATCAAGGATGCCCTCTCCCAGGGCATGGATGGTGTCTTCCTGCTGGGATGCAAACATGGCGACGATTACCAGTGCCATTTTGTCAAAGGCAGCGAGCTGGCCGCTATCCGTATGAAGAAGATCGGCGAAGCCTTGGCCAGTCTGGCCCTGGAAGTCGAGCGCGTGGGCCAATTCGAGATCGCCATCGACGAGTACGACAAGATTCCCAAGATCATCAACGATTTCGTGGAATCGGTGGAAGCATTGGGTCCGAACCCGTTCAAGGGCTTCTGATGCCGCACGATTGGTAACTGGAACAGACACCATCCCTGGTGCTGTGTGAATTGAGGAGGTAATCATATGTCCGAAGCATATTTAGTCGAACCCGATGTCGGCTTTATCAAGGATGTGATGAAGCTGGGCGGGCAGGATCTTAAAAAATGCTACCAGTGCGCCACCTGCTCGGTAGCCTGTCCCATCTCGCCCGACACCAAGCCGTTTCCGCGCAAAGAGATGATAGCCACTTCATGGGGCTTGAAGGATCGCCTCGTGGGCAACGCCGATATCTGGCTGTGCCACAATTGCGGCGACTGCACCACCCGCTGCCCCCGGGGCGCCAAACCCGGCGATGTGCTGGCCGCGGTGCGCGCCTATGCCGTCACCGAATATGCCATTCCCAAGACTTTGGGTAAAATGGTCAACGACCCGACAAAGTTGCCCATCCTGCTGGCGATTCCGGCCATAATCATTATTGTAGTTGGTTTGTTGTCTAACATCGTCGGCCTGGGTTGGCTCAGCTTCGCCCCCACGGGCGAAGAGCTGTGGCAAGCCAGTTACATCGGCAACTACCTGGTGGATATCATCATGATCCCTACCTTCTTCTTCGCGGTGGGCGTGTTCCTTCTGGGGTTGAAGCGATTTGTGGCCGATATCCATGCCAATGCGCTGCTGGAAGGCAAGACCAACAAGCAGAAGATCGAACCGGCGGGCTTCGTTCAGGCCCTGATCAAAGTGATTCCCACCATCGCCAAACACAGCCGCTTTAGCGAATGTGGCCAGAACAAGGATCGCGCCACGGCTCACATGATGGTGCTTTACGGCTTCATCGGTCTATTCGTTGTGACCAACTGCTTCTTCGTTGCCGAGTGGGTTTTCCACATCGAAGGCCCCTACAGTCAGATCAACCCCATTAAATGGCTGGGCAACATCGGCGGTATCGCCCTTATGATCGGCGGCGGCCTGATGCTCGGCAAGCGCCTGGGCCAAAAGGATCAGACCACTAGTTACAAAGATTGGTATCTGCTGGGCCTCGTGCTGCTCTTGGGCGGCACCGGCCTGCTCACCGAAATGCTGCGCCTGGGCCACATGTACAGCCTGTCGGCTCTCGTCTACTTCCTGCATCTGATATTCGTATGGGCGCTGTTTGCCTATACGCCTTTCTCCAAGCTGGCCCATCTGGTTTACCGCACGGTGGCCATGGCCTACCAGGAGTATTCGGGGCGCAAGTAGCCGTTTCGCAGGCATAGATGTAAATTTGGGGGCTGGGGCCAAAAGGCACCAGCCCCCTTCTTTTTTTTTGCCGGAAAGACGGTTTTATGTTTTAAGTAAAATACAATGCCTTCCAAATCCCAAAAAACAGACCAGGTAAAACCGGCGGCCGATCGGGCGATCGATTTTTACCGCTTGCTCAACGATGTGCCCCTGGGGGTGTTGATCCTGGATCGCCAGCGGAGGGTGCTTTTTTGCAACCAGATGCTGGAGGCGATTGTGGGCATCACGGCCGCCGCGGCCCAGGGATTGGCCTGCCGTCATGTGATGCGCAGTCGCGCCTGCCTGACCGGCTGCCCGGCCATCGTTGCAGGCGGCGCCTTGTCCGAAAACGTCTGCTTTGAGACCGACCTGATCAATCGGGATCGCAAACGCATCCCGGTGCGTGCCACCCTGGCCCCGATTTTCGATATCGATAATGCGCCCATCGGTTTTATCGAAACCGTGGAAGATCTGCGTCCGCTCAAGGAGTACAGCGAAAAAGCCAGCCAGGCTTACAGCTTCGGTCACATCGTAGGCCAAAGCCGCCAGATGGAGAAGTTGTTTCGCATCGTGCCGGTGATCGCCCAAAGTGACGCTTCGGTGCTGATTACCGGGGAAACCGGTACCGGCAAGGACATGCTGGCCGAAACCCTGCACCAGGAGTCACAACGGGCCAAGGGGCCGTTCGTCAAAATCAATTGCGGGGCCCTGCCCGAAACCCTGCTGGAATCGGAGCTGTTCGGCCACGTCAAGGGCGCCTTCACCGGTGCCGTCGAAAGCAAGCAGGGCCGCTTTTACCTGGCGCACAACGGCACGCTCTACCTGACCGAAATCGGCGATCTGCCTTTACCGCTGCAGGTCAAGCTGCTCACCTTTTTGGATGACAAGATTGTCTATCCGTTGGGCGCCACCAAGGGGTTTGCCGCCGATGTGCGCGTTGTGGCCGCCACCCACCGCAATCTGGAACAGATGGTGCGCGAGGGCCGCTTCCGCCAGGATCTTTTTTTCCGGCTCAACGTGCTGCGGTTGCACATCCCAGCGCTCCGGGAGCGCGAAGGCGATGTGCGTTTGTTGCTCGATCACTTCTTGAATTTCTTTGCGCCCAAAATGCATCGGGCCATTAGCGGCTATGCGCCCAAGGCAATGGGCCTGCTGCTGGAGTATACCTATCCGGGCAACGTGCGCGAGTTGCGCAACATCGTGGAGTACGCGGTCAACGTTTGCCGGGAGGGCAAGATCCTGTCCAAACACCTGCCGGCCTATTTGAGCGAAGAGCGCGAGGTCGTCAGCGCGGAGGCCGCGCCGGCGCCGACCCAGGCGCAAGCCGCGCCGCGCGTGCAACCCACGCCAACCAACGGCACCTGGCCCATGCTGGAAAGGCAGCTCATCCTGGATGCCTTGGTCCAGGCCAGGGGCAACCGCCTGCTGGCCGCGAAACATCTGGGTTGGGCGCGCAGCACCCTGTGGCGCAAGATGAAGCAATACGGGATCGATGCCCATGACGCGTAAAATAGTCATACCCCTGTTCGAAGAAGAGGTGGCGCCCCGCTTCGATCTTTCCACCGAAGTGTTGATGGCCGAACTGGACGCCGA
>JBAQGR010000030.1:0-4888 GCA_049287895.1 Desulfatitalea sp. | reverse complement strand
AAGAGGGTGAGCACCCATTCGTTGGCGCTATTGATCCAGCCGGACGGCGGTTTGTACTGGTTGAGCCGCGCCCGCATGAAGGCCCTGGTTTCATAGGACCATGACGCCACCAGCGACTCGATCTCGTGGATGCGCTGCTCGGGCAGGCGTACATAGGTCACTTTCCGGGTCATGCGGCGAGCCATAAGGTTTCTCCGCTTTCAAAGAGGGTCGTGCAGAAGCTATCGGACCGGCTTGGCCGGCGGAGCCGGCAGGGACAACGCCGGCGACGATTCGGTGTTCTGGATCACGATGGTGTTCTGGCCTTCCTGATTCTTTTCGTAGGCCGTTGCCCATTTCTGCTGGGTCAAGAATTGCAGGATGGCATTGTCGGTGGAGCCATCCGTCCGGCCGATGCTCTTCTGCAGGGCCTGGATGCCGTCCACATAGGCGGCGTAGAGTTTGCGGATGCGACTGGCCTCCTGGTCGGCTGCGTAGTTTTCCGCTTCGGCGATCAGTTCGCGGCGCTTCTTCTCTTCGGTGGCTTCCACCAGCTTGTCACCGAAACGGGTCTCCTTGAGCACGAAGCTAACGATTTCGATGCCGTACTTGCCCTCCAGGGTAGAGCCTCCCACGTTGATCGGCCTCGATTTGAGGGCCGCATAGATCTTGTCTTTGACCTGCTCGCGGTCGGATATCAGTTTGTCCACCGGTTCGGCTTGCAACAGATCTTTTACGATGCCGTCATAGTCGCCCTGGAGCAGATTCATAGGGTTCAAGTTTTCGATGGCCCAAGTGTTCAGGTCGCGGATGCGATAGGTCAGCACGGCCGATGTCCACAGGGCCACGTTGCCCTTGGAGATAATGCGCATGGGCTCGACCTGGCCGCCCAGCAGCAGCTGCTGGTTCATCAGGGTGACCTCCTGCTCGATGCGCGTGAAAAAGGGCAACCGGACATGCCATCCCACCTGGGTCACCGCTTCGCGTCGGCCGCCCAGGCGTTCCAGGACCACCGCATTGTTCATTTTGACTTTGTAAATGGTCTTGGTGGCATATACCAGGGCCACCAGTCCATACGCCAGACACATCAGGACGATCAAGGCGATGATGCGGCGTATGACCTTTTTAACAAACGCTCTGCGAAGAAATTGCTGTTGCTGCTGAATGTCCGCCATACCGTCTCCTTTGCTGGCCGATGGACGATGGTGCCGGAAAGGTTGATATCAGGGGCAGGGCCGGCCGTACCGGCCGCCGTTGACGTGATTTCTGTTTTCGGGCCGGCGCACTCGAGTGCAACCGTTCAAATTAGAACATAAAATCGGGACCTGTTCAAGGATGGAATTTTGGGTGGAATGTTGGGGCCCAAGCTTGCGCCGACGGAGCTTAAAGATTCCGTTCCCACGCTGGAATGTAGGAACGGGAAACACATGAGCAGAGCCACGCTTGGCTTGACTTGCCGGGCAGCGCTCTCTATGATGCCTTCCAATGCGCCCCTGATCATGCACAGTCCCCGGCGCAGCATCCCACCGACGAAAGGAGAAGAGCGTGAAAGTACTTGCCCTTAACGCGAGTCCCCGCGGCGAAGGCCAGAGCAAGACCGAACTCGTGCTGACCCATCTGGTTCAAGGCATGCAGGCCGCCGGCGCCCACGTGGAAGTGATCCCCCTGCGCACCCAGAAGATCAAGAACTGCATCGGTTGTTTTACCTGCTGGACAAAAACCCCCGGCGTGTGCCTCCACAAAGATGATATGAGCGCCACGCTCTTTGCCAAGTTCCTGGCCGCCGACATGGTGATTTTGGCCACACCGCTCTATCATTTCACGGTCAATGCCGCGTTGAAGGCGTTCATTGAGCGCACCCTACCCATATTGCAGCCGTTTTTTGTGGAATATAAAGGCCACACGGTGCACCCCTTGCGCCACCCCCATCCCAACGTGGTGATGCTTTCGGTGGCGGGCTTTCATGAAGCGTCGGTTTTCGACCAACTCTCCAGTTGGGCCCGTTTTCTTTTCGGCAAGAAGCTCGTGGCCGAACTCTATCGCCCGGGGGCCGAGGCGCTTACGGCGAGCTTTTATGCCCAAAAGGCTCAAGCGGTGCTGGCCGCCGCCGTCCAGGCCGGGCATGAACTGGTGGATGCCCAGAAGGTGTCGGCCGCGACCATGGCACGTTTCAATCAACAACTCGTGGATGATCCGAAGGTGTGGCACACCATGGACAATCTGATGTGGAAAAGTTGCATCGCCGCGGGAGTTACGCCCAAGGAGTTCGGAGATAAAGGGATGGTCCCGCGGCCCGATTCCCTGGAGAGCTTCATGTTGCTGATGTCCCTGGGGTTCAACGCCAAGGGGGCGGGCGACACGCGGGCCCTGATTCAGTTTGACCTCTCGGGAGAGGTCGCCGGCAGCTGCCATTTCAAGATCGCCGACGGCACAATTCAGGCCTCTGCCGGTTCGACCCGCGAACCAAACCTCACCATCCGGGCGCCGTTTGAAACCTGGATGGATATCCTCACCGGCAAGGCCGACGGACAGAAGCTGTTCATGGCGCAGGCCTACACGGTTGAGGGAGATCTGGCGCTGCTGATGCTCTTCGACCAAATCTTCGGCAGGTAAAATAGAAGAATCCATCCACTTTTGACTCGGAGCGGACCATGGTCCCGGAAACCCGGCGTGAAGCCTTCTTCAAGGGTATGCGCGACACCTTGCCGTTGATCATCGGCGCCATTCCCTTCGGCATTATCTTCGGCACACTGGCCGGCAGCACAGGGCTGCCCGACGCGGCAGCCATCGGCATGTCGCTTTTTGTATTCGCCGGTGCCTCCCAGTTCGTAGCCTTGGGCCTGGTGGCTGCGGGCACCGCCTGGCCGCTGATCGTATGGACCACCCTGGTGCTCAACTTCCGCCATCTGCTCTATACGGCCACGCTGCTGCCTTACCTCAGGCGGTTGCCGCGGCGGTGGCAGATTCTATTAGCCTTCGGCCTGACCGATGAAACTTTTGCCGTGAGTGTCGGCCGCTGGCAGCAGGCGGAGGCCTTGCCCTTTACTCAATGGTACCAGTTGGGCTCGATGGTGTTCATGTATGTCAACTGGAACTTGTGCACCGTCGTGGGCCTGATCGCCGGTCGGCTGTTGCAGGGCATCGGTGCCTGGGGGCTCGACTTTGCCATGGTGGCGGCGTTCATCGGCATGGTGGTACCCTACGTCAAGGATCGACCTAATGGTTGCGTTGTATTGGTCGCGGGTGCAGGTGCCTTGGCTTTTCATGGCCTGCCCCATCAGCTGGGTTTAATGATTGCCGCCCTGATGGGTGTTGGGGCCGGCGCACTGGCCGAATGGTCCATGGGCCGTCCCAAAGCGTGTTGTCTGGAAAGGAAGTGATATGCAGATTGTCTGGATGATTGCGGGTATGGCCGTGGTCACGTTTCTTATCCGCTACAGCCTGATGCCGCTGTCGGGCCGCTTCAACCTGCCGGCCGGCGTGCAGAATGCGTTACGCTATGTGCCGCCGGCGGTGCTCACCGCCATCATCGTGCCGGCCATCTTCTATCCGGACGGCCGCCATCTGCACGCTACCTATACAAACCCTTATTTAATGGGCGCCTTGATAACCGTCGGTATCGGTGTCGTGAGCAAAAACCTGCTGATGACGATCCTGGCTGGCATGGGAAGCTTCATCGTTTGGCAGTGGGCGCTGCGGGCAGGTGTGCTTTGATGTCATAATCGGCGCCTTGGAAAGCGTAAGGGAATAGGGGGCACATGCCGCGCCTGAAAGGCTGATTCAGCGCTTTTCAACAGCCTGTTAGATTCGTTCCAGCAGCTCTTTTTTTTTGGCCTCAAACTCTTCCTCGGTGATGATGCCTTGGTCGAAAAGCTTTTTCAGCTTCTCTAATTTTTCGAAGACATCGCCTGTAGCAGCCGGCTCTTTTTCAACTATGGATGCATCCAGCGCTTTGGGCGCAGGCGCTTGAACGGCTTCTTTTGGCACCGGTAACGGGCTGGTGATCTTTGGCGGTCCAGCCTCCGGCTCTGAAACGGATGTCACCGTCACCGCACGGTTGGTCTGGCCAAAGGTTTCTTTGATCTTTTTTTCAACATTGGTCAGATTGTTGGGCCCCTCTTTCAGATCTCCCTGGCCCCTGACCGCATAGGTGTAACCGCTGATTCGATCACCCTGCGGGCTCGTCCCCTCTACCCGGAGGATATCCACTTCATAGATATAGTCGGTTTCTTTGAACCGCGCGTAGCGGATATCGCCCGGGCGCAATTCTTCATGCACAAAAAGTCCGACCCGTGGCTTGCCCAGCTGATAGATCTTTTGACCCGGCAGCGCTTCCTGCATGGACCAAAAAGACAAATCCAGTGCTTCCTGTTCGGTTATTTGGTAGATGACGGCGGCTGATTCATTAACGGGTTTGGTTTTGGGCATATAACCCGAACAACCCATCGTGGCGAAAATGGTCAGGCAGGAAAAGATGGCAAGAAGATTGAACACCCATCGGCATCGCATGCTAAGTCCCTCTCTCGATCGAAGAGATGATACCCTCCAATCCATCTGGTTTTCTAGTCGGGCGTCCGATTTGAAACCCGCAGGCCCCCTGGCCGCAGGAGACTCGGGGGTAGGTAAGCAATCCCTGATCGTCCATGGGATTGCTGCAGGCCTGCGATCTTATATTCTGGATCGCAGGCCTGCGCTAATTCAACGTCAGAATTAGGTTGTCCTGGTTCAGCGAGTTAGAAGCTGGCCATGGACCCTAAGATCATGCTTTTTGACGAACCAACCTCTGCGCGAGATCCGGAAATGGTGGGTGAAGTCTTGGATGTCATGAAGCAGCTCGCCCGGGAGGGAATGACCATGTGCGTGGTCACCCACGAGATGGGGTTCGCTAGAGAAGTTGCCGATCGCGTCC